>CBINJX010000529.1:0-4579 GCA_966251085.1 uncultured Verrucomicrobiales bacterium | reverse complement strand
CGGAGATGCACGGCGGCAGCGTGAGTGCTGCCAGCGAGGGATTGGGGAAGGGAAGTCAGTTCATCGTGAAACTGCCCGCATTGGATTCCTATAAGAGTCCCGGCGGTTCTGACGTGCGTCCGGAACCGAGATCTTCCCACTCACGGCGTGTCCTCGTGGTGGATGACCATACGGACGGGGCGGAAGCGATGGGGCGGCTGCTCAAGCGCAAGGGACACGAGGTGGAGATCGCTTTTGACGGGATCACTGCGATCGAAAGGGCTCGGATCTTTCGCCCTGAGGTCATCCTGCTGGATCTCGGAATGCCCGGGATGGATGGCTACGAGGTGGCTATAAAATTGCGCGAAGACCCTTCGATCGGGAGCGTCCTGCTCATTGCCGTTTCGGGGTATGGGCAGGAGGAGGACCGCCGTCGCACCCGGGAGAACGGGTTTGATCATCATCTCGTAAAGCCGGTGGACCACGCGCAGCTGGATCGCCTCCTGCAGGCCGGAATTGCGATGCACTGACGTTGGAAGCCGCGTTGAGGGTTGGACGCGCCCCCGTTGTAGTGGCCGTAGCTGAACCGGGGGCGTTACCGGGCGCACCACTCAGCTTGCCCCATTTTCCCGAAACTGCGGATGCCCCGTGATCAGGCGCTCGAAGGCCGGATAATCCTCTGCCTTCAATTCACACGGATACTTCGCTCCCGAGCGATGCCATTTGCCGAGCCACTCTGCTGACAGCAGTTCGTGTCGTCCCGGCATTGACCGAACTGCCTCGGGAGTGAGTGCCACCGTGGTCTCATTCTTGTCTCCCGTGCTCAGCCCTCGCGCCACATGGAATCCGGCCGCGAGCAGCGACGCGCGAATCGGAGTGGAGCAGGTGTAGGTGAAGAGTTCCGCGGCGCCTCCGCGACAGGCTTCGAAGATTTTGCGGAAGATCTCGCAGGTCCAGAGTTCCCTGCTCGTTTTGCTCGAGAACATGTCGTAGAAGATCACCTGCGGTGCTGCCGGTGCCTGATCGATGGTGCTATCGAAGTTTCCTTCGATGAGCTGCCAGCTGAGCCCCGGGAATTGCGGGGACTGCCACTCGCCGAACGCAAGGATCGCCGCCGGTCCCGCATGGCGCAGGTAGTGGAAGTGACGGTTGTTCATCGACGCCAGCCGCAGGGCATCGAGATCGTTTTCGAAGCTGATGATTTTCAACGGACGCACCGGTCCGAGCGCAGCCTGCTCTTCATAACAGAGCACGGCAGCCATTGCATTCGCAGCAGCACCGAGACCGACGTCCCAGATCACCAGCGGCTCCATGCGCTCGGGATTGGCAATCTCTTCGTCCGTGAGCCGCACGCGTTCCGCGAGCCGGGATTGATCAATATAAAGCCGCTGCGCCTCCTCCATTGGAGGAGTGCGCGAGTGCATGATTTCGCCCGACGCCACATGACGGATGCTGCCGATGCCATCCGGCGCGACATGCACTTCGTAGGCGCCGAGAGTAAGAATCACCTTCTTCTTCCGCTTCGACGGTTTCTGGACGTGGATCGGATTGTCGAGGTCGTCGGCGTGGAGGAACTCGCGTTTCTCATGATAGAGCTGCAGGAAGCGATCCTCGAAGATGCTCTGCCGAATCTCGCGCATGAGCTGATGATAGAAATAGATGTTATGCTGCCCGAGCAGCTGCCAGCCGAGGTTCTCCTGCGTCTTTGTAAGGTGATATAGATAAGCCCGGGAGTAGCGTGTGCAGGTCGGGCAGTTGCAGGTGGGATCGAGTGCCTCCTCGGAGTATTTATAGATACCGCGCCGCAGTTGCAGATAACCGCGGGAGGTAAACGCACCACCACGCTGGGCGACCTGTGTGGGGATGATGCAATCGAACATGTCCACCCCGCGATGCACCGCTTCCAGCACATCGAGCGGTGTGCCGACGCCCATGAGGTAACGCGGCTTGTGACGGGGCATCAGCGCTGCGGTAAATTCACACAGGTCTTCGCGCTCGTTCTTCGCCTCGCCGACTGCGAGCCCGCCGATGGCAAATCCATCGAACGGCATCTGGGTGAGGCACTCCGCGCTTTCCTGGCGCAGGTGTTTGAACAGCGCGCCCTGAATGATCGCGAACATCGACTGCGGTGAATCCCCGCGTGCGGCAAGACTCCTGGCAGCCCAGCGATGGGTAATCCCGAGCGCCTCACGCACAGTCGCCTCGTCAGAGGTCGAAGGAACGCATTGATCGAGCACCATCATGATGTCGCTGCCGATCGCCTTCTGCATGCCGATGCTGACCTCCGGGCTCAGCATGATCATCCGGTTATCGACGTAACTCTGAAAGATCGCACCCTCTTCCGTCATCGAGCGCGAGTGCGGCAGTGAGAAGATCTGGAATCCGCCGGAGTCGGTGAGCACCGACTTCTCCCAACTCATGAATTTGTGAATGCCCCCGAGTTTCTGGAACACGTCGGCGCCGGGGCGAAGCAGGAGGTGATACGTGTTCGCGAGGAGGATTTGAGAGCCGGCATCCTCCAGCGTCTGCGTGAGCTGCCCCTTCACTGTGGCCTGCGTCCCGACTGGCATGAAGAGCGGCGTCCGCACCTCATTGTGCAGGGTGCGAAACGTCGCGGCGCGGGCGCGGGAGCCCGTAGCCTCGGCTTCGATACGGAAATTCAGTCGGGACTGGTGCATGGATGGAGCCCGCACCTATAGCGCAGGTTTCGGCAATTGGCCAAAGGGAGAAAGCCGGGTTGAGGGTTGAGGATTGGGAGCAACCAACGAGCGGGGCGCGTGAAGGCGGGGAAAAAGTACTCAGAGCTCAGTGCTCAGCTCGACTTTGGCCATTTTTACATCCGCCGATCTGGCCTTCTATCCCGAAGGGATTACGTCCCAAAGCCCAGGGTTGCGAAGCTACCCTGGGAACAGATGAAAAGGCGTGCCAACCCCAACGGGGTTGTGTCCCGGGAGACGTCCCCATCGAAAGGGCGCGTATGAGAAGGACGCAACCCCTTCGGGGTAGAGGCGCTTGTTTATTTTCACCCAGGGTAGCTCGTCCCTCGCAACCCTGGGCTTCGAGACGGAACCTCTTCGAGGTACAAGGCAGATGCCGGATCTAGTCGAGCTTGCTTTTCCCCACATCATGGCCGCCGGTGAACATGCAAGAAATGCCCGCTTCTCCCGGTTATCCTCGCGTGGAGCGCGCCCGGATTTGGCCAAAGTCGAGCTCAGAAGTCAGTAAACAGTCCCAGCTTTGCCACACTGACCCGCTTTGATCTGCCGGTGGTGGGCTCAGCGGTGCAGCGCACACGTTCACGCTCCGCACCACCCAACCGCCTGACGCCCGGCCGCAAAGATGGAGGCGGCACCTGTGCCTCGTTTACCTCGGCAGAGAGCCGCCTCTACACAGTGGGGGCTCCATGAACTCCACAGGCGGATTCAGCTTCCGTGCCACGGAATGAGACCACCCCCTTAAAATTAAGGGTCGATGCTTAAATTTAAGGGTCGTTCCTTCCCTCGGAAGGGATGATCCATCCCGAACAAGGAACAACCCTTCCGACCGAAGGAATGTTCCTTAAACCGGAAGGAACAACCCTTCCGAGGGAAGGATCATTTCATAAATCGGAAGGAACGTTCCTTCGGAATTAAGGAACATCCCTTACTTGGGAAGGAACGTTTCATCGGGAATAAGGAACGATCCTTCCGGCTGATGAGTCGTTCCTTCTGAAGAACGGAACGTTTCATAAAAGGAACGAAACGGGTGATAAACCGGACGGGATGTTCCTTGCGCGGAACGGAACGTTTCCTCTCGGAACCGAACCCTCTCTTGCCGGAATGCGGCCGCCTCATCACGAAACGAGATCGTTCCGTCCCATTCCCCGAACGGCTCGTCTCATTTACCTGGGACTACTCGTTCGTTTTACACCGTTTCACTCCCTGCGGAGAACGCTGATCACGATAGGTGGAATGCCTCTTTTTGAACAGCAATGCTCTATGGAGTCTTCTCCGGCATCTCGGGTTCCCACTGCTCCGCTTCCACTTTCAGGATGAACAACTCCAGGTGACCCGCTGGCTCAGAAGGCTTGAAGACGCTGAGCAGCCTACGTTCTCCGCTCTTCATTCTGATCGAGGTGGTGACTCTCTGGGTCTCAAATTCAGGCTGCTCCACCACGATCTTCTCACCGGTGCCTGGGCGCTCGATGCTCACCTTGTTCATGCCCTTGAGGCGAACGTGTTGAGGGACGAGGTTTAGATTAATGGTTTCTCCGTCCACGGTCACAGGCTCGACTTCCAGCGTGACACCCACATTGCGAGTCGCGAAAGCGGTGGGCATCGCATTCAGCTCCACTCCTTTGATCTCCTTCAGCTTTTCCGGCTCCTTTGGCGGAATCGTGAGCTGTCCGTCGGAAGCGGTCAGGTACACTCCGACTCCCCCGGGTTTGAATTCCGTCGCATAACGAAATTCATTCACCGATTCGATCACGGCACGCTGGCCGGAACGTGTCGTGAGGGTTGGCCAGCCGATCAGTTTTGCTGTGCCGTTCATCAGAAGCTCCTGGATTTCCTGGTAAGCAGTTTCAGCCTTTGTGGGATCTTTCAAATAGCGCACCAAGGGA
>CBINJX010000528.1:0-4587 GCA_966251085.1 uncultured Verrucomicrobiales bacterium | reverse complement strand
ATCACCGGCTTGAGGTCAGGGATCTCGAGGAAAACCGTGCGATCATCGGTGCCGATGCGGACGGATTTTACCGTGATCGGATCGTGCCCCTTCTTGCCCGTCTCGGAATCGTCGAGCGTGGAGATCTCGGGTGAACCGTAGGCACTGGACCAGATGTAGTTCCAGGCTTCGATATTCCAGTTCTCCGGATCGGCTGCGGTCTGGGTATCAAGCGAGCTGGTGAACCTGATCTCGATGCCACCTTTCTTTGCGTGCATCTCAATCGGCATGCGGACCGGCGCACCGGTGTAGCGGACACGCTGGAAGCAGCCGTTTTTGATCCCGTTGGTCTGCCAGCCGCGGAGACCGGCTACATAGAGCTGACCGTCCTTCGGATGAAACCGGGCGCGCATGATGCCGCTCTGGAATTTCACGGGGAACTGCACGACGCCACCCTGGATCACGTGCGAGCAGCAGTTCGGAGCGTCAGGAACATCGACGCCTTCCATCAGCACGCCATACAGGCTGCTCTGGCCGTAGGAGAGATGCAGCATCTTGTCCTTCCACGGTCCCCACTTATTGCTGGTGACCCAGGCCTGCCCGCCGCCGGAGTTGTCCACGCGCTTCGGGAGCCAGCAAATCGGACGGTCGTAGTCGGTCGGCGGTGGATTCTTATGTGCGAGATCGACGACACCGTAGAAGCCGTCCTGATTGATCCAGTTGATCTTGCAGGCGGGAGTCCACGTCCCCTCGTTATCACCGCTGGTGAGTTCCGTATTCGGACCGACGCCGATGCCGTTTGGTGCACGGAAACCGGTGGCGACAACATGCAGCTTTTTACCATCGGGAGAAACGCGGAGGAGCGTGCCGTGATGGCTCATGATTTCGTCGAAGCCGCGTCCGCCATTCTTCACCGGACCTGCCTTGGCGAAGTAGAAATAACCGTCGCGATCAGTATGCAGATCAAAGACATACTCGTGGAAGTTCTTCGTGACCTTAATGTCGTTGTTGAAGACTTCGTAGAAGTCGGCCTCACCATCCTTGTTCAAGTCGCGGAGGCGGTAGATGCCATCGCGGCAGGTGACATAAACCTCGTCGTTCACGATCTTCAGACCGAGCGCATGATAGAGCCCGCTGGCGAACCGACGCCAGGTGATCGCGCCTAGCTTGTCGTCGATTCCTGACGCGAGGAAGACATCACCGTGGAAGGTGGAAACCGCAGCGCGACCGTCGGAGAAGAAGTCGAAGCCGCCGACGAATACGGGCGCGTTCCATGGGTTTTTCTCGGGGAGGGTGATGGTATCCACAACGTAGGCATCGTCGGTGGATGTGGAGACCTGGCCTTCGGTGGTGATGGTTTCTGGCCATTGGGCGGGGCTGCCTTTTACGAACTCAGTCAGCCTTGGCAAATGCTCCTCTGGTGCCTTTCGAATCTGCTCAGCGATTGCTCCATCCCTCGTGGCTTCACCGAAGCACAGACTTTGGATTGTAGCCTCTTTATCCGCACCTGCGCGAAAGGCGTACACTTTGAATCTCCGCCATCTGTCGCTCTTAGGTACCAGCACTTCGCCAGACCTCGACAAATACCCGACACCGAGCAACCCCCATTTGGATGTTACAAGCAGGACACCATAGGACTGCCCCTCTTTAGTAGCACCAGTAAAACCGGTCGTGATATCCAATCGCTGCTGCTCCTCTTCTGCACTTCCACTGCCAACCTGCGTGCCGCCAACGGCCTTCTGCATAAGTGCTTTGCGCCAGACCGGTTGATCTACACTAGCAGCCTCGGTTCCGGAAGGTCGAACGGCGATCCTGAATGACTGTGCACTCGGTCCCACCTCAAAAGTACGCGTAAAAAACTGCACGCCATCCTTCTCCTCATACCCCGGCATCTCCAGCACCTCCGTCCCCGCCACATCCCACTTCAGCACCACCTTCTCCCCATTCTTGTACATCCCGCGGAACTTCACATCCGGCAGCGGACCAAAGGGCTCTGAACGCGGATCCTTCCACTCGCCTTTCGCGTCTTCCCCCACCTGAAATCCCGGCACCTCTCCGGTGGTAAACGCCACCTCCCCCATCGCCGTCGGATACTCCCCGCGCGACATCAGGTTCATCGGCGTCGTGAACTTCCCAGTCCACGCCCCCGCCATCCGGCAGAGATCCAGATCATAGGCCACCGCGGCCTGCCCTTTATCACCGACCTTAATCGCGACCCCCTTCAGCGCCGTGGTCTTCACCGACTTGTCAGGATTCTTGCCGACGCCGATCGTGCCAAAGATCCACGGGCCCGGCGCTTCACCGGCAGGCGTCTGCATCTTGAACTGCTGGGCGGCGGCGGGGAATGCGAACGCCAGGCCCAGAACGGCCAGGAGAGAAAGAGAGGAGATCTTCACGGGCGGGAAAATTTGGGAACGCGCATATAGGCCGGGCATCCTCCCTCTGCAAGCTATGGAAGCCTCCCAGGCGGTCATTATCGCCGAAGCTCTCACCTCGTCCTCCTTGCAAAGCGCTCCTCTCGGCAGCATCAGGAAAGCTTTAGAGCGCGCGAAGGAATCAGTGGATCAATTCTTCCGCTCAAATGCATTTGCCGAGTGCCAATTCTCGATCGGCACCGGACCGCTGCAGTCCCAAATCTGCTCGGGTTATTCTTTCGCGCTCACTTAGAGCTCGGCGTGAGAATGTCCCGGGACATCTGAAAGCGCCCAACGCTACTGCCGTCCCGACAAGGAAACAAGCCGCAGCCCCTTCCCTTCCTTGTCCTCAAACTCCCGGACCACCTTCACCGTCTCCCAGTGTTTGCGGAACTTCTCCACTGCCTTGGGACGACACAGGAGCCAAGGCACCGTCTCTGGCAGCTCGTCCACCTCATTTCGGTAGATCATGGGCGACCGGACATAAAACAGCGCCGGCTGATAGCTTGGATCGAAGACGTAGAGCATTTCACCGGGCGGTACTGCCTCGCTGATGGCGCGTCCGAGCGGGCGAATATCATCCGCACGATTCACCGCCGGCACCACCACCAGCGCAAAAACGATCATTGCACCCGCCGCCAGCGAGCAGCCGACCTGGGCAAACGCCCATCCATCCAGCAGCATGCCGGGGGACTTCTCCCGGCCTGCTCCCGGATACCACTGCCGCGCGCCGGAGAATAATCGCGCGAGCAGACGCGCCATCCGCTCCCGGACCGGCACCCAGACCGGCTCCCGGAGAACAGCCGCCAGCAGCACACTTGCAGGCACGAGCAGTGGCATCGTGTACCGCGGCAGAAAACCCGGGATCAGCAGAAAGCCCACATAAACCGCAGTGACCACATTCCGCAACGGCCGAAACCACGACTCCCGCGCAGGGCGCATCCACCACAGCGGCACCAGCAGCAGCCACGGGAGGAAATTCGACAAACCCCGCGGCAGCGAAAGCAACCAATCACCCACCACAAAATCACCGCCACCAAACCGCTCGGACGCCTGCTCATACCACACCCCCGCAGCGCTCGCCTCCGTCTCCTCCCCGTTCATCGCCTGCGCCGCCTCGAAATACGGCACCGCCCAGCACGCAAAGATCCCGGCCATCAGGAGCACTCCCACAAGATGCGGGAGCGAGAAAAACTCCCGCCGCCCACGCGGCACCGCGAGCACCACCGCGTAAAAGAAGAGCAGATGCACCGGACCTTTCGCGAGTGCTGCGAGTCCGAGGAAGATAAATGGCACCGTCCAGACGAGCCACGACGACACCCAGGTGTCCTTGCCAGTCCCTTCCAGATCTTCCTCCCCTCGCAGAGCCCACGCCATCCAGATCACCGTACCAATCCCGCTCAGCGCCACATAGATTGCCTCGATCTCCGCGAGGCGCCCCTTTTCAATCATCGAGACATTCGCAATCGCAAAGAGCGCCGCCGCGAGGGCCGCACGCGCTCCGAGCCATCGGTAGCAGACACCCACCGTCACAAGCCCCAGAGCCAGGACGCACAACACGGAGGGCAACCGCGCCGCCCATTCACTCCGGGAGCCGGTCAACTTCATCGAACCGGCGATCATCCAGTTCACCAGCGGCGGCTTCCGGAAATACGGCTCCCCGCCCACGTAAGGAACGAGCCAGTTGCCGGATTCCAGCATTGTCACCGCCGGCAAAATCCGCCGCCCCTCCTCCCCCTTCAGCTCCGTGGAACCCAATCCCGGCAGGAAGATTGCGGCCCAGAAGGCGATAACGATGAGAATGGCATAGAGGCGAGTCACTGCACGAATGGGTAGATGGGAAGCGCAAGCTGTCCAGCGCGGGATTTTTGATTTTGGGATTTTGGAGCGTGGAGGCTTCGGGGCTCTAACTATATTGAGCGTCGGCAAACGGGCGACATGTGGAGTGCGGTGGCGAGTTTTACGAGGCACCGCTTTGGAGGAAGGGCGATATCCCCGCGTAGAGAAGACGTGCCTTACCATCCCCTCTTCACTCGTATGAAAGCGGTGGGCATGGCAGCGGGCCATCACCGAGGCGCGCTGGAGAATCCCGCCGCTCACGAACGATGTTCCCGTTCCCTCAGATCCGGATGCACTCTGCGCAGGCACACCACTCTCCCTCCAAAGCGGTGCCTCGCGGAGCTCGCCACCGCAC
>CBINJX010000527.1:0-4590 GCA_966251085.1 uncultured Verrucomicrobiales bacterium | reverse complement strand
ATTTACCTGGGGACAATCGCTGCCCTCGGGCCACTTGCAATCGACATGTATTTGCCGGCCTTCCCCCGCATTGCTGCGTCGTTCGGGGCGCAAGTGCCAGATGTTCAGCTGACTTTGGCGACCTACTTCGTCGGCCTCGCGTTAGGTCAGCTTGTCTATGGTCCCCTCGCCGACAGATTCGGCCGGAAGCCGCCGCTCTATTTCGGGCTGGCGCTCTTCGCACTTGCCAGTATGGGATGCGCGCTCACGTGGAACGTCTGGTCGATGGCTGGCGTGCGGTTTATCCAAGCACTTGGCGGGTGTGCCGAGATGGTCATTGCTCGGGCGATTGTGCGTGACCTCTTCGACGACCGGCATGCGGCGAAGGTGTTCTCATCGCTCGTGCTAGTGATGGGCTTGGCTCCGATCCTCGCCCCACTCGGCGGCGGCTATCTCGCAGGGCATGTTGGCTGGCGTGCGATCTTCTGGGTGCTCGCACTCGTGGGTATCGGGACGCTCTTATCAACCGCGCTGTTCTTCCGTGAGTCGCTGCCGCCAGAGCGGCGCATCCGACAATCCACAGGTGAGGTTATACGGACCTACGTGAGTTTACTTGGCCACCGTGAGTTCCTGCTGCACTCGCTAACTATTGGTGTCGGTATGGCGGGATTATTCGCTTACGTAGGCGGTTCCCCCTATGTTTTTCAAAGAATCTTCCATATTTCCGAGGCTAGCTTTGGCCTGTATTTTGGGCCAATCGCTTGCGGGATCATCGGCATGTCGCAGGTTAACGGTGTGCTTGCCGGGCGTTTTGATATCCGCCGGATTTTGCGGCTCGCCCTCTTTGCTCATGCGACGGCTGCCATCCTGCTGCTCGCCTGCGCCTTGAGTGGCTTTGGTGGATTCTGGGGGATCTACATACCACTGTGCTTCGTAATCGCGTCAATGGGATTTGTATTTCCCAACACGACTGTTCTTGCCATGTCTCCGCACGGGCCGATTGCCGGCAATGCTTCGGCGGTGCTTGGCTTCCTGCAGTTCGGCATCAGTGCGTTGGGTGGTTTGGTTGTCAGTTCGCTGCAGAACGCCCAAGCCACTCCCACTGCAAGTCCCATGGCTGCCTCAATCGCCGTCTGCGGCACGACAGCGCTGGTGCTCAATCTCCTCACACATCCGCCCCAAACGATTGTTAACGCGCCCGACGAGGCGGAGGGAAGTGTCATTACAGCAGAGGTTTGATTCAAGTTCATCCAGTGCTGGTCTCAATTCCTCACGCCATTGCGCGAGTTCCTCAGCCAGCCCCGCCCGCAGGCAGAACCTGCCAGCGATGCCGCCGTTCCAGCCATGGCCGCGCCTTGTTGAGAACAAATTGGCAGGCGCGCGGCGTACATGGCTGGTTTGGATCGCATTCATCAAATCTCTCCGCAGAAATGGGAAAGCACTCAGGGTTCCTCGGCATTGATTTGAGATCGAAGAGACGATTCGTGTTAAGGTTTTCAACCTTTCCCACATCTCCTTTCAGAATATGCCGGACGATCCAGCCACAGACATAAGCCCCCGGGACAGGGTGAATGCGCTTTTCGTGCAATTCTCTCCCGAGATCCGGGGGTTCATTCTTGCCTTGATGCCGGATATGAGCCGAGCCGACGATGTCTTCCAGGAAACCTTTTTAACGGTGACTCGGAAAGCTGCGGATTTCCGGCCTGGGACGAACTTCATCGCATGGGCTTGCACGATTGCTCGTTATAAGGTGCTGGAAGCAGGCAGGCAACGAACCGGCGAGCAACAACCGCTGTCCGAGGAAGTCGTGCAATCACTCTGCGCTGTATGCCCTGAACCGCAGAACGAAGATCGTGAACTGCAACTGCTCGAAGAATGCCTTGATGAGTTGTATCCTCATACGCGTCAGGCAATGCAGATGCGCTACGAGCAGGGTCACAAGCCAGCGGAGATCGCGCGACGCCTAGGTTGGACGGCCGAGTCCGTGTATGTCGTCCTTTCCAGGGCGCGCGCAACTTTACGTGACTGCGTAGGTAGAAAACTTCACCTGGGGGGCGACGTCGCCCAATGAACGAACCCCGTCTCGAATACCTTCTGGATCGCTATTTTGACGAGGCGCTCTCGTGTGAGGAGCATGCAGAGTTGGAATCACTTTTACTGTCTTGGCCGCACGCGCGCACCTTGTTCTGGAAAAGGGCGCGATTCAACGCCTTGCTTCGTCGGCGGGGCCGCGAGATCTGGGGCCGCCGGTTAGCGCTCGAAGAGATTGCAGGCGCTGAACCGTGGTCGATCTTACAATTGTGGAGGCGCTGGCGTGATTCGATCCAGCCGGTTGGTTGGTGGGCCGCTGCTGGTTTTGCAGTTCTTACCCTGTTCCTGGTGTTGAACTGGGAGCCTGCCGGAAGAGTTGCCAATTTAGAAGCAAGGTCGGCCCACATCGAAACAACGGCAATGGCTCCGCGAGGCCATGGGATTGCAACCATCCTTCGAGCGGTGGGTGTTCGCTGGCCCGGGGATTATCAACCCGGAGGGAACGTGCTCGGACCTGGCTGGCTCAAATTCGAATCTGGCCTGATTGAGCTTCAATTCCACAGCGGTGCACGCGTTACCTTGGAAGGGCCGGCGGAGTTCGAGTTGATCACCGATATGCAAGCCCGCTGTCTCTTGGGGAAGGTACGCGCTGAAGTACCTGCGCCGGCCATCGGCTTTGAAATTCTCTCCCCGAATGTGCGGGTCGTGGATCGAGGCACTACTTTTGGATTCGAAGTTAGCCGGAACGGGCCAGCTGAGGTCCATGTCTTCAGCGGCAAAGTGGATGTGGCGACCTCTCAACAACCGGATACCCTGCGTGAAGTACTCGAAGGTAATGCAGTACGGATTGACGTTGGGGGGAACCTCCGCGAAATCCCTGCGGGCTCCGGGATTTTCACCTCCCCGGAGGTCGTGGAGCAACGCGCAAATTCAGCGATGGCAGCCCGATTTGAAGCATGGAAAGCGCATACCGAAATCGTGCGGAAAGATCCTTCACTGCTCGTGCAGTACACGTTTGAAGATAATTTCTACGGCAATCGAACCCTCTGGAATTACGCTCCTCAGGCTCCCGAGGGCTCGCATGGTACGATTGTCGGAGGCAGCAGAACAGAAGGGCGCTGGCCAGGTAAGCAGGCGCTCGATTTCAAACAAATCGGTGACCGGATTCGCCTCGCTCTACCTCGGCAGTATAAGGGGCTAACCTGCATTACGTGGATCCGGTTGGATGCGCTCGATCGTAAGTATATTTCGCTCTGGATGTCAGGAGACGCGGCGGTTGGCGAGTTACAGTGGCAACTGAGCGGGGATGGCCGGCTCATCTTTGGTAAACGTAAAACGGCTGGCTGGGGTGGCAACAAACTGCTGATGGCAAGTTCTGAGCAAATCCTCTCAGCCAATCATTGTGGAAGCTGGATGCAGCTAGCGTTTGTTTACGATTCCGCTTCCGCGAGTGTTGTCTTTTATCTCGATGGATCTCCTTTGCGGAGAACATCCATGAGTCCTCAGATCCCACTCACTACGAACGCGGTGGAAATTGGCAATTGGACCCCTACTGCCGGGGAACCTACGGAACCCATTCGCGCGTTTAACGGCCGGATGGATGAATTTCTCGTTTTTTCCCGCGCTTTGACTGCAGAAGAGATCAGGCAACATTGGGAAGTCGGAAAACCATTATAGGTTAACCGGAGTTGATTTTCCAAGTCTCCCAGTCATAGGCAGGTCCTCCTGCTAGGAGTATTCCGGGAATACGCATCTGTGTAAGGCGCTCGGAAAGAAAGGCGGATTCCGGGTAAGAGCAAATATTTACCACCTCCGGAGTTAAGGTTTCAGGGGGGATTCTCATCATACCGTGACCGCATTGGTTTTTGCGGCATTCCCATCTTTCCACTTATGAAATTCCGCCCATTTTGTCGTCCGCATCCGCTTCACTCATCAATAGCCGCTCTTTGCATCGCGATCAGCGCCTCGGTGGTCCCCCACCAGGCTCACGCCGCGGATTACAATTGGGACAGCAATTCCACCACTCCTGGAATCTCTGACGGTGGAGGCATCTGGAACCCGACAGATTCCACATGGGTTGAGAGCGGCAGCAATATCCCGTGGCTGGATGGTAATGCAGCAGTCTTCGGCGCTGGTGTGGATGGAAACTACCCGATAGAGGTTGCGTTCGACCCGAGTGCCACCAGCCTCATCTTCAATAACTCTGGTTATACACTGAGCTCCACGAACTTCCAACAGATCACCGTCACCAGTACGACGGCATCGATCAAAGTGGCCGATGGCAAAACGGCAACAATAGGTGCGAATCTCCTGGTCTCTTCGGGTACCACTGCGTCTGCCATTACTGGTGGTGGAACGCTCGTCATTGAGAATGGCGCTACTCTGCAAAACAATGGCGCAACCAGCTCGATTGTTATGCGGATCGCGGGCACATCAGGCGGTGGCACGGGGACTACTGTGGAGCTGAAACCAGGCGGCACCCTCTCAAACAACAACAACAACACTGCCGTGTTTGTGAACGGAACCCTTCTGGTCAATGGAGGAGCACTGAATCTCGCATTTACCGGCGTGGGTGGAACG
>CBINJX010000526.1:0-4597 GCA_966251085.1 uncultured Verrucomicrobiales bacterium | reverse complement strand
GCATCGCCTCATTTCGGTGAGCGGATGGCGATGTGGTGGCTGGACGCTGCACGCTATGCGGACACAGATGGCTTTCAGCAGGACGAGACGCGGACCAACTGGCCGTGGCGGGATTGGGTGGTGGAGGCATTTAACAGCAACCAGCCGTTTGATCAGTTCACGATTGAGCAGTTCGCCGGGGACCTGCTGCCGAATGCAACGCCGGAGCAGAAGATGGCCACCTGTTTTCACCGTAATCATATGACCAACGGTGAGGGCGGACGCGATCCGGAGGAGTCGCGGGTCGACTACGTCATCGATCGCGTTAACACGAGTGGAACTCTCTGGCTCGGACTAACGCTTGGTTGCGCACAATGCCACTCCCACAAATTCGATCCGATTTCACACACCGACTACTACTCCTTCTCGGCTTTCTTCAACAGCATCGACGAGAATGGGAAGGCGGGGCGAGGTGCGAAACCTTATCTGGCTTATGAATCTCCGCATACGGCCCGGGCGATTGAGGAAGCGCAGCGATTAGTAGATGAGCGGAAGCCGCGTGAAGCTGCCGCAAGGGCTGAGGCGGAAGGCCCATTTGGCAAATGGCTGGAGGAGCGGACTGCGGACGTGCGGGAGGGCTTCCGTGCGTGGTATCCACTTTTTGGTGCTGTGGAATCGGTTGAAGGCACGGAGCTGCGGCAGGAGGCCGATGGCATCGTGCAGGCGAGTGGGCCGAGCCCGAAGCAGGATGATTATCGCGTGATTGGTCCCGTGAAGCTGTCGCGCATCACCGGTCTGCGCCTGGAGGTACTGCCACACGAATCGCACACGGATGGTAAGCTCTCGCGCGGCAAGTCCGGTTTCTTCACGCTTACGGATATCAAGGTTCAGGTTCGCCGGAAAGGCAGCGCGCAGATCGCGGACGTCGCGCTGAGTGGGGCAGTGGCAGACGTCGAGGATGATCCGAAAAAGCACAAGGGTTACGGACTGGTGAAACACACCCTCGATGACGATCCGAGGAACGGCTGGAGCACGCGCGATCACGATCTGAGGCAGCCGCGGACCGCAGTCTTCGCGTTTGCCGAGCCGCTTGTGCTTGGGGCGGATGAGGAGCTGATCGTGGAACTCCGGCATCGCTCCACCCTTGGCGATGCTAACATTGGCCGTTTCAGGCTTCTTGTCACCGACCAGCGCGGACCTGCTGTCACGAGCGTAGGACCGGCTCCACTGGAGGAACTCGGTGCCACCGAGTTGGACAAGGTGGAAGGAAAGCTCCGCCAGCGCCTATTCGAACAGTTCCTATCCGACTACCAACCTTACCAGGCTGCACGTGCCGCCCTGGATCGTGCAAACAAACAACTCGCGGAAGTGAAAGCGGCGAAGAAGGTGGACGTGATGGTTCTCGCCGAACGCAAGGAACCGCGGCCGACCTTCATTCTGGAGCGGGGTGTCTGGGATAAACACGGCGCGAAAGTCTCCCCGGATGTACCGGCAGCGATTGCTGCATGGACCGGTGAGGAGCCGCGTACACGCCTTGGACTGGCGCAGTGGATCGTCTCGCGTGAAAATCCGCTGACTGCTCGTGTGATCGTGAATCAGCTCTGGCAGATCTGTTTTGGTGCAGGGCTGGTGCGCACGCCGGAGGATTTTGGGCTGCAAGGGGAACAGCCGACGCATCCAGAACTGCTCGACTGGCTTGCGGTGGAGTTCATGGACTGCGGCTGGGATGTAAAGCAGATGCTGAAGCTCATCGTCACCAGCGAGACCTATCGGCAGAGTTCGGTGGTGAGCGAAGCGCTGCTGGCACGTGATCCGGAGAATCGTTTGCTCGCTCGTGCATCGCGATTCCGCCTGCCGAGCTGGATGCTGCGAGACGCTGCGCTGCGTGCGTCCGGACTTATGAACCCGGCGCTCGGCGGACCGCCAGTGCGGCCATATCAGCCGGACGGTGTCTGGGAGGAGATGTTCATGGGACGCTTCCGCTATGAACCGAGTGAGGGCGCTGCACAGTATCGCCGGACACTCTATGCCTTCTGGCGTCGCGCCATCGCACCGACATTTCTCTTCGATTCCGCGCAGCGTCGTGTCTGCGAAGTGCGGCAGGCGCGAACCAACACGCCGTTGCAGGCGCTCACGCTGTTGAATGATGAGACCTTTCTGGAGGCATCGCGCGCTCTTGCTATGGATGCACTGCGCAGCACGCCGGAAAAGGCCGGCCGCATCGCCGCGATCACCCGTCGCGTATTGGCCCGTGCGCCGAACAAGGAAGAGTCTGCCGTGTTGGCGCGGGAACGCGACCGTGCGCTGGCGTACTACCACGCTTATCCGGACAAGGCGGCGAAGCTCCTCAAGGTGGGGCAGGGAAGCGCAGACCCTGCTCTGCACACCTCAGATCTTGCCGCGCACATGCTCATCGCCAGCATGGTGCTGAATCTCGACGAAGCCATCACTCACGAATAGCTCGCCGCCACTTTACCCATCTTTCCTGCTATGCGCTCCGATCCGCTCTCGATCAGCCGCCGCTACTTCCTTGGGCAATGCACCGGGATCTCCCTCGGCGCGATGTCCCTTTCCTCACTTCTCAGCCGTGCTTTTGGGGCAGCTGAGCCCGCACCCAGTGCAGTTGGCGGACTTCCCGGGTTGCCGCATTTCGCGCCAAAGGCAAAGCGCGTCATTTTTCTCACCCAATCCGGCGGACCCTCTCAGCTCGAGTTGTTCGATGAAAAGCCGGACCTGATGAGATGGGCGGGCATCGAGTTGCCCGATTCCGTTCGCCGGGGGCTGCGGGTGACCACGATGACTGCAAACCAGAAGCAGCTCGTGATGCCACCCAAGGTGCGGTTCGAGCGGTGCGGGCAGAGCGGCGCCACTATCGGTGAGTGGCTGCCGCATCTGAAGGAGGTCGCAGATGACCTCTGCTTCATCAAGTCGATGCACACCGACCAGATCAATCACGCCCCAGCGATGACGCAGTTCCTCACGGGCAATCAACTCGCCGGACGCCCGAGCATGGGTGCGTGGGTGAGTTATGGTCTCGGATCGGAGAACCGGAATCTCCCCGAGTACGTGGTGATGATCTCCAAGATGCAGCGCCCGAGTGATCAGCCGCTCTACGATCACTACTGGGGAAGCGGTTTCCTTCCGTCGCGGTATCAGGGTGTTAAGCTGCGCAATGCGAAGGAGCCTGTGCTTTACCTCCAGGATCCGGAAGGGCTGCCAACGGAGCTGCGCCGTGGAATGCTCGACGGGCTTTCTGAGCTGAACCAGATGCGATTGGCGCAGACTGGGGATCCCGAGATCGCGACGCGTATCGCGCAGTACGAGATGGCGTACCGGATGCAGACGAGTGTCCCTGAACTCACCGACTTCAGCGAGGAACCCGAGGAGGTCTTCGAGCTTTACGGTCCGGATTCACGTCGTCCGGGCACCTACGCGGCAAACTGCATCATGGCCCGGCGTCTCGCAGAGCGTGGCGTTCGTTTCATCCAACTCTTTCATCCGGACTGGGATCACCACAGCCGGCTCACCTCCTGGTGCACCGCCCGCTGCCGCGATACTGATCAACCCACCGCCGCGCTCATCAAGGACCTGAAGCGCCGGGGAATGCTCGACGACACACTCGTCATCTGGGGAGGGGAATTCGGCCGGAGCGTCGCCGGACAGGGCGATTGGAGGAGCCCCGAGGCCGGACGCGACCATCATCCGCGCTGTTTTACCATGTGGATGGCCGGCGGTGGCGTGAAACGTGGCCTCACCTACGGCGCGACCGATGACTTCAGCTTCAATGCCGTCGTCGATCCCGTGCACGTACACGACTTGCACGCCACAGTGCTACACCTCCTCGGCATCGATCACGAGCGGCTCACTTACCGTTTCCAGGGGCTCGACTTCAAGCTGACTGGAGTTGAGCCGGCGAAGGTGGTGAAGGGGATCTTGGCGTGAGATGTCGGTTGGTTGCGAACGCTGGAGTTAGGCTGCTCTAGTAAGTGAAGGAGTAGAGGATTATCTCCTTTTAATCGCAATAAGCTGCTTGACGCCAGCAACTATGGCGATCCCGAGCGTATCGGGAATTTCTCTGGAATCGTACCGGAATTTCAGTCCTCGAAGAGCGGCCATCACCAACTGCTCGGCGAATTCGTGGTCTTCAGCACTGGCTCCTCTTAGGATGGCAGCAGTAAACCTCGGAATATGCTCTTCATTACAATAAACTGCCAACTCCCACGCTGTTGAAGGATTGCCCAAGAGCAACTCCGTCAAATCATCCAGATCGTAGGATCGCAGAGTTTCGTCGGCCCATTTCCGGTCTAGATCATCAGAATTCGCATCCACAGCGCTTTTGTACCCGACAGGAGCGCAGTATTCCACTCACCACTTGCCCTGACAGAAATAATGGGTAGCTCCGCCAGCCGTGCGATTCATCGTCTCTGGAGTTTGACCTGCGTGAGCTTCGGATAAAACGCCGCAAGCGAGTCTGCATCGATGCGGTGAAGCTCCTCGCCCAACCCCTCTACACCACAGAAGTGGTGAGTAGTGTCCAAGTAGGTTGCGCCCGAGCTGTCGTAAAAGATCGTCGCATCGAACCCGGCACCCGAGCAAGCATGCTCTGATGCGATGGCCA
>CBINJX010000525.1:0-4602 GCA_966251085.1 uncultured Verrucomicrobiales bacterium | reverse complement strand
GCAGGGTTATACCGTGTGTCAGTCAAAGCTGGAAATACCTGCTGACTATGTCACCCATAGGCAACGCCTATGGAACTCCACCAGCTACGGTACCTGGTTGCGATAGCACATGCGGGAAGCTTCAGCCGCGCGGCGGCGCAATGCCGTGTGGCACAGCCTTCTCTTTCCCAGCAGATCCAGAAGCTCGAGGATGAACTCGGGGAACCACTCTTCCAGCGTTCCGCACGTGGCGCCGTGCTGACTGCTGCCGGGGAGGCGCTCCTCGGGCGTGCGGAAAAGATTCTCCGGGAAGTGGAAGACGCCTGCGCGGAAGCGCGTGATGCGGGCAAGCTCCTGCGGGGCAGGGTCTCGGTGGGAGCCATTCCCACGATTGCGCCTTATTTCCTGCCGAGCATCCTCGCGGCGTTTTCAGCGGAACATCCGGGCGTGGAACTGGAGATCCATGAGGACACCACGGCGCAGCTGCTCCAGAAGATCGCGGCGATGGAGATCGACCTGGGCATTGCAAGCCTGCCACTCAAGGGGAGCGAATTTGAGGTGCGGCCGCTTTTCTCGGAGGAGCTGCTGCTTGCCGTGCCGTCTCAGCATCCGCTTGCGAAACGGAAAAGTGTGAGTCTCAGCAATCTCGAGGCGGAGCGTTTTATCCTGATGAAAGAGGGCCATTGCCTCGGTGCACAGACCCTGGAGGTATGCCATCAGGTCAAGCTCGAGCCGAATGTCGTGCTTCGCAGCGCACAGATTGAGACGATTCATGCCCTGGTAGCCGCGGGATTTGGCATCTCCCTGATCCCAGCCATGGCGTGTGAAGCACGGGCAGACAAGGAGCTCGTCTGCCGTTCACTCGCGGCGCCGGCCCCACAGCGTGTCGTCGCTTTGTGCTACCGAAAGGGAGCGTACCTGAGTCGCGCCGCCCTTCGGCTAATCGACTTTTTTCAGTCTGCAGCGAAGGCCCGGAACAAGGGGTGAACTCATCCTGGCAGTTGGCGGCACAACAAGACTCAATTTCCCTCGTCGCCATTCGGCACGCCGTCCCGATCCCAATCGTCGTCTTTCGCTGGTTTCAGCTTCTTCGCGATCTCCGGGGTTAGCGTGTATTCGATCACATTGCTGATCCGCTTCTCGCCCAGGGTGAGTTCGATCGAGTAATTACCGGGCTTGGTTCCGGAATACTGGTACTGCATCTCCTTCTCGGCATTCCGATTGAGGGCGAACTTTCCGTTGAAACGAATTGCCCATGTCAAACCCTTCTCCATCTGTGGAGGCAGCGCGGTGCGATAGACGGTGTAATCCGGGCCCAGCCACAGCTTTACCTGCGCATTGGCAATGGCAGGAGCGTTCTCCAGGGCAGGGCCGAACATCGTTTCAATTTTGCTCAAGCGATCTGGAACTGTGTTCAGCTTCGCTGCCAATTCTTCCAGACGTTTTGTCGTCTGCTCCAGCTTTACGATTCGCTGGTCGGGCGCAGCGTTGTTTGCCGGGGCTACCATGGGGGGACGGCCTGGTGGCATCCCGCGCGAGGCTTCCAGCGCTTCCATGCGACGGTTCAGATTCGAGAGAAGAATCTCCGCCTGCTGAACCACGCCGAGCAGACGTTGCTCCTCCATCTGCTTGCGCGCTTCCTCGAGCAATTCCGGGTGATCTTTCTGTAGCGCTTTCAGCCGTGCACTCGCATCGGCTACCGGTGCGAGCGGGCCCGTGCTGCGCAGGGCCATTCGGTAAGAGTTCGCGGCCCGGGCGAGTTCACCCGCGGCTTCAAAGGATTGCCCCTCCAGATAGTGGATAATCGAGTTCATCTGATCGCGCATAAGATCCATGCGACGATAGGCGCTGTCGGATGTTCTCATCAGGCGGAGCACCTCCTCCCAACGTTTTTCCGCTGCGGCCTCATGCGTCAGGCGCTGGAGGAAATCCGCGGGCGTTTCCTCCGGGCGACGGTGTTTGTCGGGTGGAAGCTGAAGATATTTGGGGAGCAGTTCCTGCATCAGCAGCTCCCGGATACGGAGCGCCTCGGGCACCCAGCTGTGGGAGAGGTCCGGGATGAGTTGTGGTGCGCGCTGCCATGCGGAACCGATGTCTCCGGTGCGCAATGAAACCGTCGCCACATGAAGAATATTCGCCCACTGCTTCAGTGTACTGTATTCATCCATGTGACCGAATCTCGTGGCGTTCGGGATCGCGGCGATCTCGGCGGCTAGCGTGGGAACATCGTCGAGTGATCGGATTCGCTGCAGCAGCTTCTCCGGATCGATGGAGGCTTTCTCCGCCCCGGCCGCAGGAGACGTCGGCGCTATTTTGGCAATCTCCTTCCGGATCTCGGGAAAGGGGATCAGCGGGAAGTCCTGACCTCCCGTCATCAATCCCTGAAGCATCTGGAGCGCTCGCTCCTCGCTTCCCGCCTCTTTTGCCAGGCTGATATCCATCCAGACCTGTACCTGTCGCTCCATGGCGCTCAGCTTACGTTGTGCACGTTCCGCCAGAGCAGAGGAGCCTCCCGGCTTGCGGAGACTCAATGCCTCCATCTCACGGAGCAGGGGACGGAGTTGTTTTTCGGTTGCAGATGCTAGGATCTGTTGCCGCGCCTTTTCTGCCAGCTGATCGACCTCGGCGACAAACCGGTCCTGCGCCTGGAGAAGGAGTTGGGGAACATCTTTCTGCAGTCGCTCCAATGTGGCGGTGACGGCTGCAGGCATCTCATCCAGGGAAAGAAGTCTGGCGATCGCTCCGCGGATGCCGGTGATGTCTCCACTCTGAATGGCACTGTCCAAAAGCGAGAGATCACGCAGAGCCCTTGCCGTATCTGGCGTCTCTTTCGTGCTGAGCTGCTCGCGAGTCTTGCGAAGCTCCTGCATCAGTTGCTCGAGATCCACCGGTTCTGCGGCAGATGCCCACATCGCGAGTGCGACACTGACCGTTGCGAAGAAACGAATGTGCATGGTGGGGGAGGAGAAAAGCTTTAAGGTTGCGGACGCATCCGGGCGCGGATGTCGGGCGGCATTCGCGCTTCCATGCTGCGATGCATTTCATTCAAGAGCTGCAACCTGAGCTCCTCGTACTGCTGCCCGCTTTGCAGGCTCTTCACGGCGGCCTGTGCCTGCTCCGGGTATTGCGCCTCCAGTTCTTTCAAGCGTTCCTGTACTGTGCTGACCGGAGTGAAACGGCCAGTCGTGGTGACCGCCTTTTTCAGAGTCTTGATTGCCTCGAAGATGCTGCCGGCATTGGCGTTGGTCACGCTGCCCGCCTCGAGCCGGCCGGCGAACGCAGCCCCTCGATATCTGGATCGAGCCAGGTCGGAATCGGTCCGGTGCGACCGAAGGCAACGGAGCGGTATGTACTGAGAACACGTGACGCTTCCCCGTAGCGCTTCTCCTGCACGCATTGCTCCGCGATGCGAATAAGATAAGCCGACGCATCTTCATCAGCCTTCATCTCCGGCATCTGCCCCAATTCCAGCATTCGTGGAACTACCGCGCGGAGGAGTAACCCGCGCAGCCGCAGCAGTTCCGGATTCCAGGACGGTTCGCCCCGTGCAGGTGCAGCCGCGAAATTGCTGTTTGTGGTAGCTGTTGCGAATGCTTCGCCCAGCAGGCCGTTCTTCAGTGCTACATGAGCGCTCGCGATTCGTTCGACCTCCCGGAGAGCGGGGAAAGCGTTCTGCTCCTGAGTGGCTACTTTCAGCGTATGCAGCTTTTCAATGACGGGAGGCAATTGGTCCAGTGATTGTACGCGTGCCAGCAGCTTCAGCGCTTCTTCGTCATGGCGCTCGGGCTCCGGGCGTGGGAGCCGTTTGGTGATCTCATCCCGCGGAATGATCGCGTAATCGCGGTCCTGCAGCAGGGATTTCAGAGCGCGAGCAGCTCCCTCCGGATTTTCTACCGCTTGCTGCGAAAGATAATCCTGCCAGCGCGAGACGGTCTGGATCGCGGCCTGAACCTTCCGGCTCGCACGTTCCAACCGGGGATCGCTCGAGCGATGTTCACCCGTCATGACCTGACCTAATTCCTGGAGAAGGGGATTCAGATCTTCCTCGGTCTTGGCGTTGAGACATGCAGGCACTACACGCTCCAGAGCCGCATTCATCCCCTTGATCCGCTCCTCGGTACGCAGGCGGTTCATTTCGGGAAGATCCCTCATGAGATCCGCGGCAGCAGCCCGAGTTTCGGCAGGTACATTCGGTGAGCTACTGATGTTTACGATCACCACCTGCGGATCACTCGAACGCCCACTCAAGAGCATGCTCATCATCCGCCGCAGATCATAGATGACCGACTGCTGCTTCTTTGCGGCAGTTTCCTCAGTTGGAGTGTCCTTCTCCAGTCTTGCGATTTCTTCTGCGAGTTGCTCCCGGATCTTTCCGGCACGCTCCTCGAACGTATCGGCAAATCCATTTCCAGGAAGGAGGACACAAAGGGTGAGAACGATCAGAAGCGGACGGACTCTCATACCAGTAAGGGGGTGTCTTCCGGTAACACAACACGCGGATGGTGACCACAGGAATCGGGAGCCGGCAACTCTTGCGACTCCCTGCACCTTCCCGTATCGATTGCGCACCATGTCCCACCGTCTCTCTCCCCGCCGGACACTCAGTGATTGGGCGCCCTTTGG
>CBINJX010000524.1:0-4606 GCA_966251085.1 uncultured Verrucomicrobiales bacterium | reverse complement strand
TCCAGCTGCTCCTGAACCGGATGCTCCAGGCCCGGGATAAAAATGCTCCGCGTGTCCAGGTGGACATCGAGCATTTCCGGAGCATGAAGGACGACGGATTGGTAAATCGAGTCCGTCACCTGGCTGACATTGTCCGGCAGACAGGACGTCCTTATCAGCTCGAGCCGATGAATGCCTACGAGCGCCGCATCGTTCATAATACCTTCAAGGACGACTCGGAGATTATGACTTCGAGCCCACCGGATGATGCCCGCCTGAAGCGCATCACGCTTCGGAAACGCGCTTAGTATTTTCCTGATAAATCTCCTAACGAAACGGGCAATCGGCTTGGAAAATGCCGGTTGACTTTTTTATTAAACCCGTTTGACAAAGCCCCACCCCACTCCCATTCTCTCCGCTCCATTTTTCCAGAGACGGTGTTTCCACGCGTTATGTCCAGCCAACTCCTCGAAGAAGCCCTGAAAAAAATCCCCAACCAGCAGCTCCTCGTGAATGTGGTTTCCAAGCGCGTACGCCAGCTGACGCAGGGACATCGCCCGATGGTGGACTACACTCCGCGGATGGGGTTCTCGGACATCGCACTGAAAGAGATCATCGAAGGTAAACTCACCTTCGAGGTTCCAGCGGACGCCCAAAGCGCGGTCGCTGAGTAGTCGCACGCTGCGCAGAGTCGCAGCTATATTCCAACTATGAGCGCCGATATTTCTGTCAATCGCAAGGCGCTGCGGGACTATCACATTCTGGACCGGTTCGAGGCAGGCCTCGAACTCAAGGGAACTGAGGTGAAGTCCATCCGTGCTGGTCTTGCAAACGTCAACAATGCGTTTGCCCGGATCGAGAACGGCCAGGCGTACGTCTACGACGTCGATATCCAGCCGTACGAGAAGGCCAGTTACGAGCAGCACGTTCCAAAACGTCGCCGCCGGTTGCTCCTGCACCGGAAAGAAATCGACCGCCTCTTCGGTCTGACTCAGGTGCAGGGCCACACGCTCGTTGCGCTCCGTCTATACTGGAAGGAGCACCGCGTGAAGGTGGAAATCGGGGTCGGTCGCGGTAAAGAAAAGGCTGATCTCCGTGCCGATCTGAAGGCGAAAGCCACTAAGCGTGAGGTGGAGCGCGAGGTGTCACGCTTCAACCGAAAACACGGCTGAGAACGCCGCTCCGGGTTTAGTCTCAGTGCGTCCTTTGCCGGAGGCGAGTACCCCAGCAATCGCGACAAAAAAAATAGGGCAGGCTTTGAAAGGCCTGCCCTTTTTATGTTTCGAACCCGCTACAGGAGCGGCACCAAGGCTTTCAGCGCCTTCAGATATACCTTGTGTTTGCCTCCACGCATCAACTCCTCACTGAGCAGGTTGCAGAGATCGTCCGAGCCTGCCGGCAGAAGATGATGATAGTTTCTGCCATCGCAGAATTTCACATCGGCACGATGGTGGAGAGATCCCGGATCACGCTGCACGGTAACCTTGGAGGTCTCGCTGAACAGGGTGCAGCAGCTGATGGGAGCTCCTGCGACTTCACGCAATTCGACTTTGATCTCACCGCCCGCCGGTTTCTCAAAGCAGAGGTGGCCGTCAGCTTTCTTGGTGAATTTCCACCCCAATTGCGCCGAAATCCATGCCGTCAGCAGAAGAGCGGTAGAACGGTGTCCTGCTGCGTGCTCGATCGTGAGCTGCTGGAGCAGTGGGATCTGCGCGACATTCTCTGGATGATCGAACATTTGTGCCACTGCCTGGCGCAGGTGGAGTGAACGGGTCCAATCCAGGTCGCATGGAATCACCCGGTGTCCCACAGACTCCAAATGGGTACTCAACGTGGAGAAAGCCGCCTCGGGCTGCTTCCAAGTCGCGCTGTCGTAGATCAGCCGGTCAACCCGTGATAGAATCGACTCCTCGAAAGGCGGTTTGAATTCATTCTGCCACCAGAGGTAGAGCGGAAGATCCGAGTCCAGATTCGCAAAAAGAGCATTTGCGAGGATTGTCGGTGTCGCACGCTGGAGGAGCATGGTGATCTGCTCACAGCAGACTTGTTTCGCCCCGGCGCGGGGCAGGTGGCAATGGGCGTTGATCCACGCCTGAACGTTTTGCTCGGGAGCATCGGGAACGTTTGCCACAAGGATCGCGCGGCAGGCGTGATCCTGGGTGAACTCGGAGATCAGGCGGGTGTTGGATTCGAGTGCCTCGGTTCCCTCACAGTAAACTACGAAGTTTACGAGGGATGCCCGTGACTTGGTTCCGCCGGTGCTTTCCCAGAGCTTCTTGAGTTCACGCGGGATCTGGCTCAGCTCCACGGGTTGGCCGAGCAGGGAAGAGTCGAGAGACATGAAGAAAGGTAAGTGGGATTACAGTCTCCGCCAGACGCGACCGTCCCGCTCCAGAAGATCGTCCGCCTCTTTCGGTCCCCAGGAACCTGCCGCGTATTCGCAAAGGGGCGGGGGAGTCTGGTTCTGGTGCCAAGCGTTCTCGATGGCGTCAATGAACGCCCAAGCCTGCTCCACCTCGTCACGACGGGCAAACAGGGTGGCGTCGCCGCTCATCGCATCGAGGAGCAATCGCTCGTAAGCCTCCGGGCTCGCTTTGCCGAAGCTGGTTCCGTAATGGAAATCCATCTTCACCGTCTCGATCCGCAGCTGTGCGCCAGGGCGCTTCGACTGCATCCGGAGGGAGATGCCCTCGTCCGGCTGAATGCGGATCACGAGAACGTTCGGTCCAAGGCCTTCCGCCTCATTAAAGAGGACGCCCGGAGCATTCTTGAATTGAATTGCAATCTCAGCGCCATGTTTCGGGAGACGCTTGCCGACGCGGACATAGAACGGCACATCGGCCCAGCGCCAATTGTCTACGTGGAGCTTCAGCGCCACGTAGGTCTCGGTCATTGACTCCGGATTCACCCGCTCTTCCTGGCGATAGCCGATTACCTCCTTGCCGCCCACGGCGCCAGCTGTGTACTGGCCGCGCACCACGTTCTTTGCGACTTCCTCGGGTGTCATGCGGCGGAGAGCGCGTACGACCTTTACCTTTTCATCACGCACACTATCCGCCGCGAGGTCGCTCGGCGGTTCCATTGCCACGAGGCAGAGGAGTTGGAGCAGGTGGTTTTGCACCATGTCCCGGAGGGCGCCGGAATTATCGTAATACGGTCCGCGTCCTTCCACGCCCATCGGTTCGCTGGCCGTGATCTGTACGTGGTCGATGTAGCGATGATTCCAGAGCGGCTCGAAGATGGCGTTCGCAAACCGCAGGACCATGATGTTCTGGGCGGTTTCCTTGCCGAGATAATGGTCGATTCGGAACGTGTCGCGCTCCTGGAAGACATTGCTGACGACACTGTTCAGCTCCTCTGCACTTGCGAGATCCTTGCCGAACGGCTTCTCCACGATCACGCGTGCCCAGCTGCCGGACTGTGCTTTGTTCAGGCCGAACTTTGCCAGCTTCTCCAGGATGCCTTCGAATTCACTCGGGGCGACGGAGAGGTAAAAGAGGCGATTGCCGCGGGTGCCGCGCTCTGCGTCGAGCTGGTTCAAGCGCTCGGCGAGAGTGCGATAGCCTTCATCGTTCCCGAACTCACTCTGATGATAGAAAATGCGTTCGCTGAAGCTGCTCCACACTTCGTCATCGACTCCCGAGCGGGAGAATTTTCGGGCGGCCTCCTCCAACTCCTTTCGGAACTGTTCATCACTTTTCTCACGGCGGGCAAAACCGACCACCGAGAGTGCTGCGGGCAGGTCGCCGTCAGCAGCGATATTGTAGAGAGCAGGGATGAGCTTGCGAAAGGTCAGGTCGCCCGAGGCGCCGAAAATGACCACATTGCAAGGCTGCGGCATGGGGCGGCTGGAGAGCCCTTCGCGCAGTGGATTACCGGTAGGAGCGTTCGTCTGGTTCAAAGCGGAGGCCGTTTATAGAGGCGCAAACTTGCGAGAGAAGTGAAAAGTTTTCATCCAAATCATGATCGCGCCGGGCTGGCAACCTAAGGTCCCGCATTAATGCGGGGCGTCATGTTGCACATGTGTTCCAATCGTGCCCGGATGGATGAACAACACTCGGAGAATTGAACCCCTAGCGAGTCCTCGGGCCCGAAAGCACTTGTCAAGCTTGCCTTCCGGAATACCCTTCGCGCCTCATGCGCAGGGCCATCTCTTTCTTCACGGCGCTTCTCCTCACATTGCACGCATATGCCGCGCGCGATTGGACGCTCGTGAAGCACGACGGGCGAGATTATGTCACCTTCGACAACGTCGCTGAATTCTACGGACTCGGAGCAGTAAAAAAGGTGAGTTCCAAAGGATTCACGATGGCCCTGGGAGCCCGAAGCCTCCGCGGTTCGGCCGGGTCCGTGGAGTTCTTCATCAATAATCTCAAATTCAACCTCAGCTATCCGGTCGTGGAGTTGAAAGGAAAGCTCTGTATCTCCCGAATGGATCTGGTGAAGGTGATCGAACCAGTGCTTCGGCCGAGTAAGATCAAGGGGGCGGAGTTGATCGACACGATCGTACTGGATGCAGGGCACGGAGGACACGACAACGGTGCGTATGGTCCATACGGATGGGAGAAGCAGTTCACTCTCGATGTTGCCAACCGTGCGCGACTCCTCTTCCAGCAGGCAGGATTCA
>CBINJX010000523.1:0-4607 GCA_966251085.1 uncultured Verrucomicrobiales bacterium | reverse complement strand
GGTATGCCGCACCTCGAGCGCGCCCTGGCCGAAGTCGATCGTGTTGAAGCCCAGCGTCGCTTCGACGTGATGCGGCGGTGTCTCCGCGACGGCCACGGTGAGCGTCTTGATGCTGTCACCCGCCGCGGGGGTGATCACCACGAGACCGCCCACGATACCGGAGCAGAACCCGAGAACGCTCGGATGACCGCGAAGGATCCATTCAGCCATGGCCCAGGAGAACCCTGCGGTGGCTGCGGCAAGCATTGTCGTGGTGAAAGCGTTTGCAGCGATCGCATCAGCACCGAGTGCGGAGCCCGCGTTGAACCCAAACCACCCAACCCAGAGCATGCCCGTGCCAACCATACAGAGCACCATGGAGTGCGGCGGCATCGGCTCTACGTTGTAGCGTATCCGCTTGCCGAGGATGATGCAGAGCACGAGCGCGCTCCAGCCGGAGGACATGTGAACAACGGTGCCGCCGGCGAAATCGAGAGCCTTGATCGGGGCGTCAGCATTGAGCGCACCTGCCATGAAGCCCTTTGCAGACCACACCATGTGGGCCAGCGGGAAATAGACTACGAACATCCAGATGGCGACGAAGAGCAGGATCGCCGAAAACTTCATGCGCTCCGCGATGGCGCCGACGATGAGCGCCGGGGTGATGATCGCGAAGGTAAGCTGGAACATCGCCCACATGGCATCGCTGATCCAGAAGTAACCCGCACCGGTCTTGACCGCGTCGACGCCTTGGAAAAGTGCGAAGGAAAGATCACCGATGAACGGATTTTCACCGCCGAAGGTGAGGCTGTAACCACAAAGCCACCAGAGGATCGGTACCATACAGGCGACGCCAAGACACTGTGCCAGTACGGAAAGTACGTTTTTGCGACGCACCAGACCGCCATAGAAAAGAGCCAGACCCGGAAGAGTCATGAAGAGCACCAGCGCAGTGCTGACCATGATCCATGCGCTGTGTCCCGGGCCGGGACCCGCAATCTTGCTGGCCACTCCCTCGGTCCGGGCAGTGTTGTTGACGTAAGCTTCCAGGTCCGCCAGACGCTGTTCGACATTCGGCTCCGCAGAAGCTTCTGCGGTAGGTTCGGCAACGGCTTCCGGGGTAGCGGGGGCAACTTCAACCGTGGGTTCGGTAGCCGGAGCTTCGACGGCTTCCTGAGCGTGCAGCGCAGGCGTCGCCAGCGCTATCGCAGCGAGCGCGCTCAGGGTGAGCTGATGGAGTCTTTTCATTCGTTGTTGGTGGTAGATTTCGAGGTGTTCGCTTCGTCGGCTGCCGTGCACGAGTCTGGGTGGCTCAAGGGCTGAGCAGGGGTCCAAACAGGGGTGGATGAACAACCGAATTTGACAGACCGCGCCATTAGCAGCCGATATGCCATCCTGCTCCACGACTGCATTCTACAGAGTAAAACAGCCTTCCGGCGGCGATCGAGCCGTGTTGGGATGTGGCGATATTTAGCCACTGGAAAGTGGAGGTGTGTATAAAGCGACAGGCGAAACTGACCCTGTTTAGTTCACCTTTAGTTGGATTGCGCCCGCTCCCGCACACGAATGTAAAGCAGACCCTTTTCGCTCAGAAGAGAGTGCCAGCCTATCAGTCGATAGCTAAAATTTCGTTCCGTTTCGCGATTGCTTGATCCTGTGCTGCGGTGAACGAACTTGTGGCCGCCTGCTTGGCCAGACGGTCAATGCAGCGCTATCCTTAGGAGGGGAAGTAAAGAGGATTGCCGCCCTCCGACGAAAACTCACGCTCGCGGATGCGCTTCGTCGTACGCGCGTTTTAGACGCTCGACGGTGACATGCGTATAAATCTGAGTAGTGGAGAGACTCGCGTGCCCCAGAAGTGATTGAACGCTGCGCAAGTCGGCGCCGGCATCGAGCATGTGCGTGGCGAAAGAGTGACGCAGTTTGTGGGGGCTGATCTCCACCGGGATGCTGGTGTGGCGGAGATATCGTTTCAGGAGAGACCAGACCGCGACTGTCCCGATCCGTTTCCGGCTCTTGTTGATAAAGAGGGGGCCGGAGTGGACGTTTGCGGCCTGCCGATAGACTTGAATCGCCTGTAGCGCAGGGGCGCCGACGGGAATCATGCGCTCCTTCCGCCCCTTGCCCAGTACGCGCACATTCTCAGAGAACGGGTCGATGTGCGCGACGTCGAGGCCGACCAGTTCCGACAGACGCAGGCCGCTCGAGTAAAACAGTTCCATGATGGCTACATCCCTCGCCGGCATCCATTCAGGAGCCTGCTTCTGTTTCTCGACCCGGAGCGGCGCTGAAAGCAGTTCGTCCATTTGCTTCATGGTGAGTACTACCGGCAGCTTGCGCTGGAGCTTCGGCAACTGGACTGCTTTCAGAGGGTTCTCCTTGAGACCATGTCGCTCGGTGAGGAAGCGGTAGAAGGTTCGTAGCGCTGCAAAATGCAGGCGGATGGTCGGACGCGCCATGCCGCGTTTGCCGCATTCGAAGAGGTAACGGCGGAAATGATCCGCTGTGAGATCATGCCATCCGGGTTCTTGGATCTCTTCCCGGAAGAGAGTCAGCGCATGACGGTAATTTGTGAGGGTGCGTGGCGCGGCGTTCTCCTCGAACTCGAGATAGCGGAAGAAATCCACCGTAAGACGATCACGTTTCTGAAGTGGATGCGCAGCTTCGCTCACGGCGGTGATCCTATCGTGTCGTGGCGGGACGGCAATGGTGTGGAGAGCCTTCCCGAATAAGAGAGGCTCTCAATCCGATAGTGTTCGACAGGGTGGTTCCTTCGCGCTCAAGAAGCGGCTCAAACCAAGAGTGGCCCCGAAGTGGGCCAAGGAGAATAGCCCAGGGCAAACTCCGCCGGATCCCGCAGTCGCGGGAGAAGGCGGAGCGCCGCCCTGGGAAAACATATAATCAGGCATGCACCCCGAAGGCGGTGCAGGAGTTGTTCGGGAGAAGGACGCGCTTCCCAGAAGTGAAGCCCTTCTGCGCCCATTTCAGGGCGCGCTCCGCTTTTGATTGGCTACCCAGGGCGGCGTCTCGCCTGCTCCCGCGATCGCGGGATACGGCAAGACTTGCCCTGGGCTATTTATTTTCCCTGCCCCTTTTCAGGGGCGACTTTCCCGATGATCAATGCCGCAGGTTGAGCAGCATGTCTTCTGTCACAAGCTATTGGCTCTTAGCGGTGTTAGGCGCCAAAAAGAAAAGCGCCGCGGTTTCCCGCGGCGCTTTACCAAGGATAGGTTTCTCTGGTCTGTCGCCTACTTCTTTCCGATCAATGGGCTCAGCTCTTCCGGCTGCTTCGTCGAGCCGACATCACCCACACGCTGGGTGCCGCGCTTGAAGCTGAGCGTCGCCGAGCGCTGCTCTACCTGATCGGGTGAGGTGGCGATGACTGGAATCTCGAAATCGCCGTCCGGAAGGGTGAAGTGATAACGGAACATGCCGTCCGGGCTGAGCTGGATCTTCTCGCCGTTGATCGTGACGGTCGCGTCCGGATGGGTGCCGCCGTAGAAGATGATCTCGGCGTTCACATGCATGAAGAAGCCACGCTCCGCACGGACACTGAACGGTTGGGCGCTCCAGCTGGCGCCGATGCCGCTGAAGAGGCTCTGTGTGGAAGGTCCGAGTTCGCCGAGGAGCTGCAGTGAGAGACCGCTCGCCGCTTCGCTGTGCAGCTTCTGCTGGAGCTGTTTGCGGAGGAGTTGATCGATCTCCTCGGAGCCGAGGCCCAGGCGATCGATGAGAGAATCACCCAGCAGCGATGCCAGAATCCGTTTCTGGTCATCGGTCCAGGTCGGTGATTGACCGGGCCGGAACTGCACGCGGCCTTCGCCAGCCACCCGGGCAAGGGCGGCAATCAAGGTCTCACCTTCTGCCATCCGCTCCTGTACCAGCTCCAGCAATCGCTCAAAAGTCAGATGGGCAGGGACTGTGGCAAAGTCGGGCTCGGCCTCTGGCGCGAGCGTATCCGGCGGAGTGTGCGCGGTATTCGAGCGCAAGATCGTCTGCCATGTGCCGCCCCGGTCGAAATAGCCGATTTCCACGATGTAATCCGAGTCGGGATGATCCACTGCGACATACCAGTTGCGTGCCTCCGGCTTGATCTCGATCGTTGATTCTTCACCGTACCCCTCGCGAGAGACCTTCAGGAAGAACTGCGCGATGCCGTGGCGCATGTCGCTGGCGCGATATTGCCAGAAATTGAAATCCCAATAGCTGAAGAGCCAGCGCGGATCACGGGCGACGAGGTAGAGGGTCTCTTCCTGATAGCTGGCCGGGAGCTGACCAAGATCCTCATACTCAGGCGCTTGGGAAACGGGCGATCCTGCCTGCTCGGATGCGCCGTCTGGTCCTCCTCGCTGGGGACCACCGGCTCTGCCGAGACCTGGAAGCTCCCTTTGCGAGGGCGTTGCGCCGCGGATCTTGCGGCTGTTGAAGAATCCGTCAGGTCGTCTGCAGTGTTGCCCATATACAAGAAATCCTAAGTGCGATTGGTTGAGGCGGTACGCCTGGACGGGAGTCCCGTTTACGCGTCGCCCACCCATCGCGTCAAACCTATTCGGCGGTTGCCCCGGAAAGTGTGACTTCGCACTTTTTTTTCCGCCCCCCTTTCCCGATTGCCACAAAAGTGCCATAGA
>CBINJX010000522.1:0-4607 GCA_966251085.1 uncultured Verrucomicrobiales bacterium | reverse complement strand
CGTTGGTTGCTATCAACGATTATAGTTCAGCGAGAGAGCCGAAAGGGGAGCGGGGCAGATACCCCATCAACTCGCACCGCGACTTGCTGCACTTTCAAGGCTGAGTGCGGAACCGAGTAAAATTCATGAGTAACGATACTTGTAGAGATGCATCATCGCCGGTTCATGTTAATGGGGCGCCCGTCATAATGCGGGATAATTGTGACGATGAACGCCGTATGCTGCTGAGAGTAAATAGCGAGGCATATGGATGGCTCGTCAGGGAGGCGCAGGCAGAGATGCAGGAGGGAGGTCGCGAGCGGACTTTGCGTAAACTGGAGCGAGCAGCGCTATTTGCAACATTGGCTCATACCGGACGGTTCGCAGACGGGGCGATCGAGAACATTGCGCTGATGCTCGGCAGAGAGATGGAGCCTTCTCCTGAGAGTGATGGAGATTCAAAGATTGTTCGCACTGGGCGAGAAACAACACGGCGAATTCTGCACGTCTTCACGCAAGTCATGGGGATCGGAGGTCATACCCGGATGGTGCACCACTGGATCCGGCAGGACAAAAGGACGTCCCATTCCGTGATTCTGCTCAACCAGGAAGCGACGCCGGTCCCGAAGTGGCTAGCGGACGCAATACAAGAAAGCGGTGGGGAACTGATAGTGCTCCCGTCAGGCTGGCACCTCGAGCGGAAGGCTCGACGGCTAAGAGAGTTTGCGAAAAAGAATGCCGACTTGGTGGTGCTTCATCACCACTGCTGGGATGTGGTCCCGACGGTCGCCTTTGCAGTCAAAGATTGTCCGCCCGTCGCAGTATTGAACCATGCAGATCACATTTTTTGGACGGGGAGTTCAGTGGCGGACCTGGTGATAAACTTGCGCTCCCCAGGGGCAGAGCATTCAAGGGAGAGACGCGCGGTGTCGCCGCAGGCTGTATTACCAATTCCGCTCGTTGATGGGTTTGAGCAGAGTTCCCGTACTGATGCCAGGAAAGCACTCGGTATCCCAGAAGAACAGGTCGTCATTCTGAGTGTCGGTCGTGCGGAGAAATATCGGCCATGCGGAGTATATGACTTTATCGCGACCGCAGGGCGGCTTCTCGATCAATTGCCAGAAGCCCATCTTTACGTGGTTGGGGTGTCAAACTCCGAGATGCAGCCGTTTTTGTGTAGTCGGCCCCATGATCGGCTTCATCTAATGGGGGCGATTGAAGATCCTTCGGTATATCGAACAGCTGCAGATATCTATGTTGAGAGCTTTCCGTTTGGCTCTCAAACTGCGTTGCTGGAAGCAGCTCTCTGTGGCCTTCCTGTTGTTCCCGCTTACGCGCCGCTATTTCAATTGCTGGTAGCAAATGATGATTCTATTCAGGATCTGATACCGAATCCAAGGAGTGAGCAGGAGTACATAGAACGGGTGAAGATCCTCGCCTGTGATCCAGAGCAACGAAGGGCTTTGGGGAAGAATCTGCGGGCGCGTCTGCTGGCAACACATGTCGATAAAGGGTGGCTGGAGCAGCTGAATTCTTTGTATCGGGTGACTGACCTCCTGACTCACAGTCCGCATCCGATCCGGACTCTGGAATGTGAGTCATCGGACGCTGATCTTGGAGTTTGCATGTGGCATGCGATGTCGCGCGGAAGTTGCAGCACTGATGCAGAGAAGGAGAGTCAGGCGATGGCGGATTGGAATGTCGCTTCTGTGGCCAGGCAGATCGGTTGCTATTCGGTCGCAAGGTGCCTTGCCTGGCGTGCTGTCTGTAGAGAGCCCGGCCAGATGAGGTATTGGCGTTTGTTGTTGCTGGGTTGTCTCGGTAAAGCGGGAGGAATTATGAAACACCTGAAACGGGTGTGGACGGGTAAGTCGAGGCTGCGGCCAGATTTGATCCGCACCAGTCGAGCGGTGAATGGCATAGAGACGCGCGCTGCTGGTTGATTTTCCTTCGGTTACACGATGTTATATCCCTCGGGGCGCGCCATGCTGCCGATGCGGGAAGATGGTGGTCCGCCTGTCGAGCGATAGTGAGGTGTTAGTGCCGTCGTATGTGCTATCATGTACGCTCGAATAAGGCGGGTAATGTCCCCATTGTTGGGGCGGCGGAGTCCGGGCAGACTCCCGGCCGCATCTATCCCTGGCTGTATTTGGATTCCCCCAACCGCCCTGACGAAAGCAATATGGTTATTGGCTGGTCGTTGAAGTCTTATTTGGAAATGCCGAGCGGGTGCCGCTCGGAAACACGTAGAGGTTATGAGCGAGAATATATATATAATTCGCAGGTGGATTGTGTACGTTGCGGTAGTCGGATTGCTGGTGTTGACGCTCACCGGGGCAATGGCCGTAAACCCCATCGTGGTCGAAAATGCCCTGCCGGGAAATCTGAAGAGTGAATGGGACATCTCGGGCGCTGGCGATCCCAGCATCCAAGGTTTTGCGACGGAAATCAGCGTCAATAAAGGCGAGACCGTTCGGTTCAAAGTCGATACCAACGCCAGGGCGTATCGGATCGACATTTACCGGCTGGGTTATTACCAGGGACGCGGGGCTCGGAAGGTCGCAACGGTAACACCGTCGGTTGTACTCCCGCAGAACCAGCCGGAGCCACTCTATAACTCCGCTACGGGGCTGGTAGACTGTGGAAACTGGCGGGAGTCAGCTTCGTGGCCAGTGCCCGCGAATGCGACCTCCGGTGTATACATTGCGAAGCTGGTGCGCACGGACACGGGGGGCGCCAGTCACATGGTGTTCATCGTGCGCGATGATACCGGGGGAGCGGATATTCTCTTCCAGACTTCGGACACAACCTGGCAGGCATACAACGAGTATGGCGGCAATAGCTTGTACGTGGGCTCCCCGGCCGGGCGCGCCTCTAAAGTTAGCTACAATCGGCCGTTCATCACACGCGACGGGGTGACAGACGAGGACTGGCTGTTCAGCGCGGAGTATCCGATGATCCGCTGGTTGGAAGCGAATGGTTACCACGTCTCCTATTTCACGGGGGTGGACACCGACCGGAGGGGCGCCCTGCTGAAAAACTACAAGGTGTTTCTCTCGGTTGGGCACGATGAATATTGGTCTGCGGCGCAGCGGGCCAACGTCGAGGCTGCACGGGATGCGGGCGTGCATCTGGGGTTTTTCAGCGGGAACGAAGTTTTTTGGAAGATCCGCTGGGAGCCGGCGATCGACGGTTCAGGCACGCCATACCGCACGCTGGTCTGCTATAAGGAGACCCATGCAGGGGCGAAAATCGATCCGTCACCCGTATGGACGGGAACTTGGAGGGATCCCCGCTTCAGCCCCCCTTCGGATGGGGGACGGCCAGAGAACGAGTTGATCGGACAGATCTTTACAGTGAATGGCCCTCGCTCAGATGCCATCACTGTTCCGGCGGTGTATGGCGCACATCGGTTCTGGCGGCACACCAGTGTGGCGACACTCAGTTCGGGGCAGGTGGCGACCTTTCCTCGCGGCACATTGGGATACGAGTGGGATGAGGCGCTGGAGAATGGATTTCAGCCGGCGGGCCTGATGCGCTTGTCCTCGACCACGGTGGATCGGGTTCCGCTGCTTCAGGACTACGGATCGAGATACGCATCCGGCCAAGCTACTCACAATCTGACACTTTATCGTCATAGCAGCGGTGCATTGGTCTTTGGAGCGGGCACAGTGCAGTGGTCATGGGGGCTGGATGCGGTGCATGACAACAGTTCGGCGGCGGCAGATCCGCGTATGCAGCAAGCTACAGTGAATCTGCTCGCCGACATGGGAACGTTCCCGGAGACGCTGCAGAATGGGCTCGTTGCAGCGACGACTTCCAGCGATGTGGCCGCCCCTATCACGGCCATTCAAACTCCCGCTGCAGGTGCGACTCTTCAGTCTGGGAGTTCAGTAACGATCACAGGCACCGCAACCGATGCGAGCGGACAGGTGTGGGGAGTGGAGGTGTCTGTGGATGGCGGGCTCACCTGGAGGACGGCATCAGGCCGCGGAAACTGGAGTTACATGTGGACGCCGATGACCGGGGGAACGGTGACGATCAAGAGCCGCGCCTTTGATGATAGTGGCAACATGGAGATTCCCTCCGCCGGGAGAACGTTAACTGTAAGCGGTCCGACCGGTGAGACGATCTGGCCTACCACTGCGGTGCCGACGATGGTGGACGCGGGTGCCGATAGCGCGGTGGAGCTCGGGGTCAAGTTCCGCTCGGATGTAGCTGGGACGATTAGCGGCATCCGCTTCTACAAGGCTGCGGCAAATACTGGCACGCATGTGGGCAGTCTCTGGACAAGCACTGGAACACGTCTGGCATTTGCCACCTTCCAGAACGAAAGCGCTTCTGGCTGGCAGTTTGTGAGGTTCTCCAGTCCGGTGCCGATCCAGGCCAACACAGTGTATGTGGCTTCCTACCACTGCCCTGCCGGACACTACAGCGCGGATGAGAACTATTTCTCGACGACCGGAATGGACGCCCCGCCGCTGCATGCGCTGGCAAATGGGGTTTCCGGTGCCAATGGCGTGTACCGTTATGGTCCCGCAGGCACGTTTCCGAACCAGAGCTGGCGAGCGAGCAACTACTGGGTCGATGTGCTCTTTGAGCCTCAGTCGTCTGTGACCCTGACCTCC
>CBINJX010000521.1:0-4607 GCA_966251085.1 uncultured Verrucomicrobiales bacterium | reverse complement strand
ATGGCGCGGGTGCTGTGCTTTGAGAGCTGGAGCAAAGGCTGCCGGCAGCGCCGCCGATGCCGAGTGCCAGAAAACATCCAAGCAGCGTGTATAGATTGGACCGCTTCATCACAGGAGATCTGGTTTTGGAGGGAGAGAGGGAACTATTGCGTTCTGGTCCGCTGCAGCATCTGCCGTTCGGTTGCGGTAAGCTCCGCGCCGCTGAGAAGCTGCTGGGCGATTGCAGGATCTTTCTGCTGCAAGGCGGTGTACGCGTGCTGGAGTGCCATGGTTCGTTTATCACCGGACTCGATGCTGAGCGCCCACGACCACGCGCTCTCGGGTTCGCTCTGGCTCAGTGATAACACAAGTCCCGTGGTGGCAATATCGCGCTCGCCGCCTTTGGGAAGGGAGTTGATCCATTCTGCGGTTTCATACGGATCCGTTTCCGCCCATTTGCTCACTGCGGCACCCAGTGCGCCAGTACGGTGGGCGGGTTCCTGCAGTGACTGCGCCCATTTCAAAGCGGCCAGCGGGTCGTTTTGTGCCCAGCTCCGCGCCAGGCCCATGACTGCGTACTCGCGGCGTTCAGGTGGGAGTTCGTTGATGCGACTGGTCCACGGAGCGGGATCGATCATCGCGTTTCGCTGGGAATCGATGTACTCAAAGCCAAATTGGAACCCTGCCTCGATCAGATACGGGCGGAGCTTTGGTGATGCCTTCGCTAGGAACTCCTCGAAGCGGTGCATCTGCTGCCCTCCGTTGAGCATGCTCTGGGCTCCCCGATTGAGTAGTTCCTTCGATTCCGGGCCTTCGGGAAGTTTGTCGAGAAACTCCAGTGCGACCATCGGCTCCTTGTATGCAATGGCATTGAGCAGAGAGCTGCGCACGCCGCGGGTGAAGTCGCTGTCCGGCTGTCCGTCCAGCCACTCCCAGATGGCATCCCGCTTTGCATAACCGTCGTTGAGCACTGCGTTCCCGAATACCATGCTCAAGGCCGGAATGGCATTGTCCGCCATGTTCTGCATCATGCCGATCGGGTCCGCCGCAAGCTTCTGCGTGAACACGTTCTGCAGACCACTCATGCTGGAGTACCCGAGTTTGTTGGGGTTCTCCTTCAGCCATGCGACGGTTTTCTGCCAGTCGCGTTTGGCGGCTTCCTGCAAGACCTGCGCACCGACATCGGATGCGTAATACATCTCCTCCCCGCCCGGTGGGACGAGGTCGAGTTTGTTCAGGGCGGCGATGGGATCCGTCTTTGCCCATCCGGTCAGCACCCCTTTGAGAGTGCTGTCGCGCTCTTCACCCTCTGGCAAGGATTGCGCCCAGGCCAATGCGGCGGGGCCATCCCGCTGCGCCCATTCCCTGGCGACTCCGGCGAGTGCCTGCGTTCGCATGGGACCTTGCACGGCGAGGGCAGCCTCCCGGGCGGCTTCCGGATCTTGCTGGGCGAGACGCTCGAAGGCATCCCGGGCAGAGGTGTCCCAGCGGTTCTCTGATTTCGGCAGTGCTGCGACGACCTCTGCCGCTCGTGCCGGCGCTACCCGAACGATCTCTCCGAGCAATTCACGCAACTTGCCACGTGTCTTTTCGTCGCTGGTGAGCAGGTGAGTGATGGCGGCCTGAGGATCGGCACGGAGCCATTCCCGGAGCAGCTGGCTCACGCTTCCTGCGTCGTTCTTCTGCAGAAATGCCAAAGCTCCGAGCGGGTCAGCAATTGCCCACTCGGCGATCAGTGCTGAGCGGAACGCCGTCCGCCGCAGGCCATCTTTCATTTCCTTGATGGACGAATGCAGCGCCACATAGTCGTCCTGAGCACCCGGATGTTGACCGCGCAGTTGGTCCCATTCAGCCACGAGCATCAGCGGAGTCGCGGAAGGCGGGATGCTCTGTGGAGGCGATGTGGACAATGGCGGGGATGAAACGGCCGGCAACGCTGCCGGTGGGGGAGTCGAAGGAGGATCGGAAAGGCTGGCGGCGAAGTAACCGACGACACCACACGAACCAATCGCCAGAATGCGAGCGAGCAGCGGCATAAGCAGAGGGGAACCCGGCTCACTTATGGCATTTGATTCACGTCTGTGAAAGATCTTTCCAAGCACGTATTGCGAGGTTTCCCGGGCTGCCTGAATGACTGGCAATATGGGCGCTCTCTGGTAGGGTAGGGCCTATCCGAATAGGCTCCCGATCTTAATCTTACTCTCTGAGCAGTCCTGCTGCCGAAGGGGAGTGGGATTAAGAATGAGAATAAGACTAAGATTAGGATCAGGAGACTCTCCTATTGGGTAGGCTCTAACCCCCCTTACAACTTGGAGGACGTCTTATGATGCACCGTCGTTCGTTCCTGAAAGCGACTGCCGGCCTCGGCGCACTTGCCGGTCTTGGCGATCTTGGTTTCCTGTCGCGGCTCCCCTCGGTGAGTGCGGAGGAAGCGACCATGGATTCCCACATGGTTCGTTTTCACCCTGATATCGAGCCTCTGGTCAGGCTACTGGAGGAGACTCCGCGTGAGCGTGTGCTGGAGGAAGTGGCTGCTCGGATCGAGCGCGGACTCAGCTACCGGGAACTGCTCGCGGCACTGCTGCTAGCCGGCGTTCGGGACATTCAACCACGACCGGTCGGCTTCAAGTTTCACGCGGTGCTCGTCGTGAACTCCGCGCATCTCGCCAGCCTTGCCGCTCCGGATAGCGAACGATGGTTGCCGATCTTCTGGGCGATCGATCAGTTCAAGAGTTCTCAGGCCGCGGATGAACGGGAGGGGAACTGGACGATGCGGCCGGTGGATGAGGCCGCTGTGCCGCCGAGTCATCGTGCCCGGCAGGCATTCATTGAGGCGATGGACAACTGGGACGAGGCTGCGGCGGACGTGGCGGTGGTTGGTCTTGCGCGTTCCGCTGGGGCAAACGAGCTTTTCGATATTTTCTGCCGGTACGGTGCTCGCGATTTCCGCGACATCGGCCACAAGGCAATCTACGTCGCCAACAGCTTCCGTACCTTGGAAGTGATTGGATGGCATCACGCCGAACCCGTCCTCCGCTCCCTGGCTTACGCGCTTCTCGACCGCTCCGGGGCACGGGAGAATCCGGCAAAAGCCGATCTGCCCGCTGACCGTCCCTTCCGCCAGAATCTCGAACTCATCAAACAGGTCCGCGAACATTGGCTCGCCGGGGAAGCAAACGCAGAAGCCAGTGGCGATCTGCTACAGGCCATCCGCTCGGGAAATGCGAGTGACACAAGTGAGACCACGCTGAAGCTCCTGAACAAAGGAGTCGCGCCGCAATCGATCTTCGATGCCGTCTTTACCGGAGCAGGGGAGATGCTGATGCAGGCGCCGGGAATCATTTCGCTCCATGCGATGACCTTCACCAATGCGGTGCACTACGCCTGGCATCGCACCCAGAGCGATGAGACACGCCGGCTTCTCCTGCTGCAGAATGCCGCCTTCATGCCGCTCTACCGTGGTGGACGCGAGGATTCAGGCGTCCACATCGATGCACTGGAGCCACTCATGCCGGAAGGGAAGGGGGAAGAAGCGATTGCAGAGATCTTTGCAGACGTAAGCAAGGATCGCATGGTTGCTGCCCGGAAAGTGCTCGGTTATCTCCAGCAGGAGAAAAGCGCCCGGCCATTTGCGGATGCAGCACGGCGATTGATCTTCCTCAAGGGGCACAACTCTCACGACTACAAGTTCAGCTCCGCCGTGCTCGAGGATTACGAGCAGCTCTCATCCCCATGGCGGGAGCGCCTGCTCGCCTCTAGTGTCTTCTACCTGAAAGGTTCAGGGGACAAAGATAACGACCTGGTGAAGCGCACCCGCGCGGCATTGGGGGCGTAATCGAACTGACGGCTTCCTCCAGCGCTCTCACGAGCGGCGCGCCCGCAGGAGAGCGTAGCCGGACATCTGCTCGATCTGTTTTTTCTGCTCGGCAGGCATCAGCAATGCCAGAATCTTCATCCAGAAGGGAAAAGGCGCGGGGCGCCCGAGCTTTCTGGCTTCATTGCCAGTGTACCGCAGCTGGTCCACTTCCCATCCCTGCTCCGCAAAGAACTCCCTCCACTGGGGTGGCTCAAACAGGAACGGTGCGTTCCTCATCTTCTGGAACGTCTTGCTCTTGCGCATCCGCTCCAGGAACAGCTTCGACCAGTAGTCCACCACCCAGAATTCGAAGTGGCTCTGGGCGTGGAGATCCGCAGCAAGATCCGCCACGTTTTCATTTGAAAGGTACGGCAGCACGCCCTCGGTGAGTACGAGCACTTTGCTGGCTCTCGACTGGAGGTCGGAGAGCAGACGCCTGCGGCCTTCGCGATCCGCCAGATCCAGGCTCACCCTTTCCAGCCGGCAGCGGGGTTTCTCATCTTTCAGCCGCTCTTCCTTGAATTGAACAACCTGAGGGTAATCCACTTCGACCCAGAGCAGATCGCTGGGAAGCTCCATCCGGTAGGGACGCGTGTCCAGACCTGCTCCGAGATTCAAAACCGTATCGACTCCCTGTGCAAACGCCTCCCGGAGATAGGCGTCGATCATGCATGTCCGCACCACGACCGACCATGAGACCGTGGTCGCCTCATCCATCTGGCTGACCACCCGCTCGCCTTCCTCGCCGACCAGTACCTTGGCCAGTGGATCC
>CBINJX010000520.1:0-4611 GCA_966251085.1 uncultured Verrucomicrobiales bacterium | reverse complement strand
GTTCCCGGATCGAAATGAGTCGATCGCAAATCAACTCATCTCGATCGCAGATCGACTCGTTTCGATCCCGGATCGAAACATCCCTTACGCAGATCAACTCATTCCGATCCAAAAACGAAACGAGTTGTTTTTGGATCGAAACGACTTGATCCAAAAACAACTCGTCTCGATCTGCGGAAGGGATGAGTCGAAAGAATATCAACTCATCCCTTGGCGCTTAAAGGATGAGTCGATCGCAGAACGGAATGAGTCGATCCGGGATCGACTCATCTTTTGCCGCCAAGGGGTTGGCTCTTAACGGATAAGAGGTGTTCCCTGCGGTTTACGAGACGGTTTATCCTAAAAACGGCAGTAGGATTTCTGAAGAGATGACGCAGGGAACTCACGACGAAGCCTTTGATTCCGAACAACTCCGAACAGGCATCCACCTTGTGGGGGACTCCACCAACCGCCTCCTGATCCGCTTTTTCGCGGCTCTCAACTCTCAACTGCCTTTTTAAGGATCACCGCAACTTCGCCAATTCCTCGCGCCCCTTCTGCTTCGCCTCTACATCGTCCTTCTCCACCGTCGGCATCGATAAGCCCTTGCTGAAGTGGCGTTTTGCATCCGCGGTTCGGCCCATTTGTGCGTATGCACGGCCAAGCTCAATGTGATGCATGAGGCGGCGCGGATTGATCGCAAGCGCCTTCTGCAGGGCTTTTACGGCTTCTTCATTCGTGCCCTTTGGCAGCCTTCCGTAGATCAGAGGCGCTAGTGCACGCTTCACGGGGCTGATGTCCGCGATCACTCGATGCCAGCGCCCGAGGATATGCCAGGCCAGATCATTCCGCGGATTGAGTTGAATCGCCTTCTCCGCCGAACTCTTGATTCGCGGTGAAGCAGCTACCTGCTCCTTGGTCTCCAGGATCGGCAGCATCTTTCCCAAGCTGATTCCCACCGACAACTGTGCATCCGAATCATTGGGTGCCAAGGCAGCAGCTCGCTCGGAGTAATTGAGCGCAATCTTACCGAGCCTCAGCTTTTCCGATCGCGATGAAGCGTCCGCCATCAGGTGGCGATACTGGCGAGCAATCCGTGTGAGAAGCTCGGCATTCTTTGGCTCCTCCTTCTCTGCCGGGAGATAATGTTCCAGCGCTTCCGCCGCCCGTAATTGCTTATCCAGAACGTCACCCTTCTGCATTCGCTCTTCTACGGACTGAGCCTCTCCTGAAAGGGTAAAGGCAAACATCGCAACTGCAGCGGATAACGTCTTTGAGAAAATAGAAACGCTCATAGCTCGGGAGAACAGACCGACCGTTCAGGGTGTGGCACCGGTCGCCTCAAAGCTCCACTTTCGCAAGGGGGAAAGCAGTAAAGCGCGCCAAACGCTTACCGCTGAGTCAATGCCATTCCTGCTGCATGCGAATTCTGCCGTGCAGATTCCACGAGCCGCCCTGCATTCAGAAGCGCGGCTTCGCTCCGTGGAGGCCCGATCAGCTGAAGACTGGTCAGAGGGATATCCTTGTCTGCAACCGGAACCGGCAATGCGAGAGCAGGATTCCCAGCCAGGTTTACCGGCGCGGTGTTTTGCATCGCAAAAACCCGCGATTCAAAAATCGCGGATCGCCCGATCAAGGGAATCTCCGGCGGCAACTGCTTAAGCGTTGGTACTGCAATGAAGTCGACCTGCCGGAAGAGCTTACTGACCATTCGCTGCCACTCGGTCCGCCTCCGCAACGCATCTTCATACCTTGCGCCATACTCCACCCGGCCAAGAGCAAGGATGGTCTTTGTCTTTGCGCTGACTCCGGGTTTGTCCAAGTACTCCCTATTGTTCAGCCAGGCATTCGCCACCGCAATGGTCTGTGTATCACGCTCGGCCTGCTCCCAGGCTGCCCGGATTCTGCGGTCCAGCACGACGACCTGGAAGCCGCTCGCTGCAAGCGCGTCATCCACGGCTTGGTCGATCTTTGGGTCCGTCCCTTCCACATACAACCGGCCAACACGGATTGACCGCGCGGACGGATTCGCTGCCATTGCTGCGCGATACCGTGCGGCAAACCCTCGCTGCAACAGATCCATGCCTTGCACCAGGCCGCGCGTATCCTTTGCCATGGGACCGACGGTATCCAGATGATACTGCGCGATCGGGTAAACTCCATCCAACGGAATCAGGCCGTAAGTCGTCTTTAAACCAGCGATCCCGCAGCATGCGGCAGGTACACGGATCGAGCCCGCTGTATCCGTTCCAAAAGCAACGTCCGCCTTGCCAATCGCCACTGCTACAGCGGAGCCGCTCGACGAGCCTCCCGGGATCAGTCGATGCTCTTCATCCAGAGGGTTCAAGGGCGTGCCGAAATAGCCGTTGATTCCTGTCACGCTGACGGCGAATTCGGTGAGGTTTGTCTTACCGACGATTTCCACGTTGCGTTCCCGCGCAATTGCCATGCATTTCGCATCGCGCACTGCAGGGAGCTTCGTTTTTGCGAAATGTTCGGAGCCAGCCGTCGTGACGTATCCTTTCACGTCGATGAGATCCTTCACGGCCAGACGCAGTCGACCGCTATTCTCCGCAGGGGGCCGATAGGTAATGAAGGCGTCGTAGTCGTTAATATCGCTGACCGGCCGCCGCTCAAAGACCGAGCAACCAGTCAGCAAAACCGCAAAGAGGAGCCCCGAGAAAAATGGGCGCGCCTGTTTTATTGCAGATCCGGCAAACCATCCACGTTTGTTCCGGGGTAGAAGCGCTCGTAGCGTTGATACGTTACCAAGTCCGCTTGTTGGAGAGATCACACTACCTCATCGCATTCCCCCGGGTAACGGAATGTAGGAAATGGATGATTTGTTAGACGGGGGCTGCCCTGAGGACTGCTCTGCGCCCGCTTTGATGAGCCCAATGTGTATGGGCGACTCTCTGCGGAGTTCTACAACGCAGGTGCCGCCTCTACACAGGCGCCCCGTTTAGAACTGCTCTAGAACACCATCGGCTCACCTTCACGCATCACCGTGATGCGATCAGCAAGACCATGGGATGCAGCGCAGGCCATGAGGCGCTCCGGCGGTTCCTCTAGTGGCTCGTAGCTGAGGCGGAACGTGCCGTAATGCATCGGCACCATCCGCTTTGCACCAAGCTCCTGAAAGGCGGTGATCGCTTCCTCCGGATTCATGTGCACATCGCGCCCGGTTGGCGGGTCATAGGCTCCAATCGGCAGCAGGGCGACATCGATGGCGTGACGCTGACCGATCTCGCGGAAGCCATCGAAGTATGCCGTGTCACCGCAGTGGAAAATCGAGCGTCCGCCCGCCTCGATGACGAACCCGCCGAAACCCCGGTGCGAGTCATGCAGCATTCGCGCACCCCAGTGATGGCACGGGGTGAGCGTGATCTTCAACGGACCGTGCTCGAAGGTTTCCCAATAATGTAGCTCATTCACGGAGTGGAAGCCGAGATCGTGCACCAGGTTTCCTACTTCAAAAGGCACCACGATCGGCTGATCTGCGGCGACTTCGCGCAGAGTCTTGCGATCGAGGTGATCGAAATGCGCATGGGTCACCAGCACCAGGTCGATGTTCGGCAGATCGTGGATCTCCATGCCTGGATGGCGCATCCGCTTGACTACCTTGAGCCAATTTGACCACACGGGATCGACCAGAAGGTTCTGCCCCTGAGTCTGGATGAGAAACGAGGCATGGCCGATCCATGTGATACCGATCTCGCCGTCCTGCAGCACAGGCCATTGCGGCGTGAGCGGCTGTCCACGGCGTTTGGTAAAGATGGAGGGAATGAAGACCTCGGTGATGAAATTACGCTTATGCCAGTCGCCCTGGGGTTTCAGGCCGACTGCACGCGCGGGACGTTCCCCCGGGGTCTCCGGAGTACTCGTTCCGTTGAGCGTAGATTTGCGGATCACCGCGTTCGGTTTGCGGCGGAAGGGGTTAGCCACGGGGGCAAATAGTAGGCGGAGGTCGAGCGTGCGCAAAGGTTTCGTTGTGCGGAAGCGTCTCGCGTGCCAGAAGGTGCCACCATGCCGAGCAAACCCGATCTCCGACGCCAGATGCGCGCACGCCTGCGGGAACTAGGCTCCGTGGAGCGGGCCACCCGGTCTGCGGCATTTTGTGAGCAGCTGATCCAGCGTCCAGAATACCAGGAGGCAAAAACCGTCGCCATTTTCGATCCGCTCCCGAGCGAACCGGATATCTCCCAGCTCTGGGAGATGGCGCCGCGCCGGTTCGTATATCCGCGAATTGTGGAGGACCAGCTGCAGCTTTTGCTGGCGGAAAGCATGGATGAACTGGAACAAACCGCCCCGAATCTCCCTTTCCGAGAGCCTCCTTTCATCCCAGAACGAGTGGTAGCCCTCGGCGCGATCGACCTGATCCTCGTTCCAGGTCTTGCATTCTCCACCGATGGCCACCGGCTTGGACGCGGCGGCGGGTATTATGACCGGCTACTGGCGACGCTCCTGCCGGGAACGGCGAAGCTGGGGGTGTGCTTCAGCTTTCAGCTCATACCCGAGGTGCCGATGGAGGCGCACGATGAGCGGGTGGATCTGGTGGTGACGGATTGAAGCTCCCGAGAACGTCATGAATCCCCCCGCCCTCGTTTTCGCAAGGAGAGCCAGTAGAGGGAT
>CBINJX010000519.1:0-4622 GCA_966251085.1 uncultured Verrucomicrobiales bacterium | reverse complement strand
CTGCGGCATCATCGCAGCAGCGAAGCGCCAACAGGTCACAACAGGCTTCACGCTCCCGGCGCATCTGTCGGCTGATCCACCAGACAAACGGATTAAAGAAGAGCAGAGACTCGATCACCAACTGGCCGATATTGATCAGGTAATCGTGCCGCCGGACGTGTGCCAGTTCGTGAGCAAGCATGGCGCGCAGCATCTCCATCGGGATCCCACTAAGTGCCGATACCGGCAGTAAGACTACGGGCCGAAGTATGCCCATGACGGCGGGTACTTCAATTGTCGGACACACCATCAAGCATACCGGCCGCCGAATACCGAGCGCCTCGCAGACTTCTTCGAACGCCTTGAGCAGGGCTGAATCCTCTACTAAAATGGATTTGCGCCTTAGCGACTCGGCACCTTGAACCGCCGTGATTGCTTTCACCAGGAAGACTACCGCCCCACCGGACCAGGCAAATAGAAGCCAGCGGCTCCAATCAATCGGTGCTTCCGCGGGAGCGTTCCAAAAAGACGTTTCGGTATTTGCGGTCAGCTCAATGGCCGGGGCATGCACGGGAGCTCGTGTGGGCTGACGATCCTGCTCAACAGCGAGCGCTGTCGCTACTGGATCACTCTGTTCCGGGGCATAGCTCAGCACGGAGTAGGTAATTCCAGCAGTGAGAACGATCAGCCCACATGCTGCGGTGCAGCAAAGATAGCGTGCTCGCGCATTCCGTGCAGGTACGCACCATAAACACCCAAGGAGAAATGCCGCGATCACCGCGCCCTGCCACAGCGTGTGCAGCAACATCTCCACTACCACTTTCGCTTCCGGAAGGTTCATGTGTTCCTCTTTCTGTTCCGCTTGTTCTTATGTTGCTCCACGAGATTCCGGAGTTCCGAGAGCTCCTCCTCGGGGACGTCTGTTTCATTCAGCAGATGTTGCATCACGTCCGCTGGTTTCCCTCCAAAGATGTTCTTCACCAGGTTCCGGAGAAATGGCCCAAGAATGCTTTGCTGGCTGACCGCTGGTCGCCAGACGTCAGCGAGTCCCTCACGCTGTCGGCACAGCAGCCCTTTCTTTTCCATTACCTGCATCACGGAAAGAACGCTGGTGTAGGCGCGCTGCTTTCCATCGGGCATCGATTCGAGCACCTGCCGGGCTGTCATCGGGCCGTTTCGCCACAGAAGGGAAAGGATCTGCAGCTCTAGTTCAGAGGGTTTGTCCGGAGTGCTCATCTACTGCGGTTACAGTACCTACTGAGAAGACAGTAGGTGGTCAATGTTTGATTGCTGATACCGCTCACAAAAGCAGGGCGTGCGGTTGAAACGATTCTACTGCGTATGAAAACACTTTGTTGGGTTTACGCAGCACTTGCACTGACCTGCGTTCCTGCATGGGCGCAGGAGGCCGTGGAGACCGCAGGAAAGGAGCAACAATCAAAGCTCGAAGATGTGGCCAGCTTTCCAAAGCAGCAGGTCACTGGAGTCGCGGTTTCGAAGGAGGGCCGGGTCTTCGTCTGTTTTCCATTCTGGTCGGATGAGCATACGACGTCCGTCGCAGAGGTGATGAAGGATGGTTCATTGAAACCCTTTCCGGATGAGTCCTGGCAGGCAAAAGAAGGCGACCCATCGAAGCGTTGGGTTTGCGTGCAGAGCGTTTACGTGGACGATGACAACAACCTCTGGATCCTCGACCCTGCAGCACCAAAGATGGAGTCGATCGTGAAGGGTGGTCCGAAACTGGTGAAGGTTGACCTGTCGGATGGGCAGATCGTGCAGAATATCCCGGTGCCGGAGACGCTACTGCCTGAGCGCAGTTACCTGAATGACGTGCGGGTCGATACGAAGAGACAGTTTGCGTATCTGACAGAATCAGGACGAGGAGCTCTCTACACCGTGAATCTCAAGGACGGAAAAATCCGTCGTCTGCTCGCCGAGCATCCCGCTGTAAAGGCTGAACCGGAGGTAGAGTTGATCGTGGATGGAATCAAGCTGGTCGATCCTAAGACCGGGCACACACCGCAGATTCATGCGGACGGCATCGCGTTATCGAAGAACGGGGACACTCTTTACTTCCACGCGTTGACCGGGCGGACCTTGTACGAAATCAAAACTGAGCACCTTCGGAACGAAGAACTGGCACCTGAGGAGCTCGCCAAGAAAGTAGAGAAGGTCACGCAGACCTCGGCACCTGATGGAATGCTGATGAGCGAAGACGGGAAGAGTATCTATCTTGCCGCGTTCGAAAAGAACGCCATCGAGAAATACGATCTCGGATCAAAAAAGCTCACCACTTTGATTCAAGACGACAAACTCCAGTGGCCGGATAGCCTGAGCTGGGGCCCGGACGGCATGCTGTACGTTACAACCTCACAAATCCACCGGACATCGAAGTTCAATCAGGGGGAGAACAAGCAGAAGGGCCCGTTCATGGTTTATCGGCTGAAAGTCGAAGCCGAAAAATAGGCTGGGTTATTCCCGCAGAGGTAAGCGATTCAACAGGATCGAGAGCATCTTCTCGTGCCGGTTGAGAAAATCGCGGGTGACTTGGAAATGTTCAGTTTCCTCGTATTGCACACGCCGAATGCCTTCTTCGCTCAACTCGTAGATGAAGGCATCCGGGTAAGCCATGATGATGGGCGAATGCGTCGCGATCACCAACTGTGAGCCCGTCTGAACGAAGCCGTCGATCAGCGTCAGTGCACTCATCTGGCGCTGAGGCGAGAGTGCGGCTTCAGGCTCATCGAAAATATAGAAGCCGTCCCCGTGCAGGCGGTTGGTGAGCAGAGCGAAGAAGGATTGGCCATGCGATTGCTCATGCAAGCCGCGCCCTCCGTATGCGGGGCCGATCGGGGGCGCGTACATGGGATCCGAATCGATCTCCTCGATGTACGTCGCGACGTTGTAGAAGCTCTCTGCTCGAAGAAAATATCCATCGCTGGGTCGCCGCGGTCCACGTTCGAGCACCAGATGCTGGTGAAGTGGTGAGTGTGAGGCCCTGGTATCAAAGCGGAAGTTGCGGCTGCCGCCTTCTGCATTAAAGCCGTACCGGACTGCAATCGCCTCAATCAGCGTGCTTTTCCCCATCCCATTCTCGCCGATGAGGAATGTCACCGCGGGATGGAGCGGGAGGCGTTCGAGCGTGCGAATTGCCGGGATGCAAAAGGGATAGCTATCATATCCGGGCACGTTGTCCCGATTAAGCCGGATGGCCCCGACGAAACCCGTGCGCGGAAGCATGGCTGACAAACTCCCCTCACGCGCGGAACACCGCGGAAAGCGGGAGCTCAAATCCCGGAAGAAGTGCGGTCGTTAACGTATCGGTTTCGCGCAGGAGATGCGTCGGCTGGCTTCCGGTGACGAACTGATAAACCTCGATGCTCCTGGCCTCCGGAGAGACCGCCCAGAACTCCCGCACGCCAGTCTGCTCATACACCTCCCGTTTGCGGCCGAGATCCAGGGTCGCGGTGCCTAGCGACAAAACTTCCACCACCAAGTCGGGCGCTCCTGAGGCACCTTGCGAAGTCAGGATATGAAGCCGCTCATTGCTCACAAAATACAGGTCCGGCTGGAAAATGTGCTCGTCCGTGAAAACCACGTCACTCGGAGCAAAATAGACACGCCCGGCCTTCTGCAATTCGACATGGTGAGTCAGAGGAACGCCAATATTCCGTATGACATCCTGATGATACCGATTCGGGGAGGGGGACATGAAAAGCGCACCGTCAATGAGCTGAAAAAACGGCGGACCCTCCGGCAATGCGAAGTAGTCCGCCGCGCTGATTTTATAGGCAGCCGTGAGCGATGAACTCATAGGTGAATTATCGCTCGTACCGCCCAGCGATCAACTCTCGGGAGTCTCAGGTGGCTGCTCGTCGGACGAATCGGACGGTGCCTCAGGGGAGCCTTCTGCAGGTGGCACAGCTTCACCTTCTGCCTGATCCTCTTCTTCCTCCTGACTGACCACTGGAGCAATCGCCTTGAGTTTCTCGCCGGACTTCAAATCGATCAGCTTCACCCCCATCGTGTTCCGACCAGCTTCGCGGATCTCGCTGACGCGTGTCCGGATCATCTGTCCCTTGTTGGTGATCAGCATGATCTCGTCGGTCTCCTTGACCGTCAGCGCACCCACGACGTCGCCGGTCTTCTCACCGGTCTTCATCGTGATGATGCCCTTACCGCCACGGGACTGCTTGCGGTAGTCGTCAAACGGAGTCCGCTTGCCGACACCATTCTGGCCGGCAACGAGCAGCGTGCATTGCTCACTTACCAGCGCGCTTGCCACGACATGATCACCCGACTCGGGACGGATACCCCAGACGCCGACCGTATCACGGCCCTGATCGCGGAGTTCGTCTTCGTGGAAGCGGATCGACATCGCGTCCTTCGTGATCAGGACGATCTCGTCGTTTCCTTCCGTGAGTTTGCTGTCGATGAGTCGATCGCCTTCCTCGATCTGGATAGCGATAAGGCCGCCCTTCCGGATGTTCTTGAACCGGGAGAGATTCGACTTTTTTACGATGCCACTCATCGTGACAAAGATGATGTTCTTCTTCTCGTCCCAAGTTTCCTCATCCGTCTTTTTGCCCTGAATACGGATCGTCGCAGCGATCTTTTCACCGGGCTTGAGATCGAGGAAGTTG
>CBINJX010000518.1:0-4628 GCA_966251085.1 uncultured Verrucomicrobiales bacterium | reverse complement strand
CGAGTCGCAGTACGGACGGGTGAAACTCTGGATCGAAAAAAACTCCGGCACGCTGCTTCAGGCGGAGGCGTGTGACCAAGGTGGAAACTTCGCCCGGCGGTTCACGGTCCGCTCCGGTCAGCGCGACCGGGAGGGGACTTGGTACCTGAAGCAGATGCGCATCGAGTCAGCTCCACGACCGGGAGCGAAGGACCGCACTCCGACGTATCTGGAAGTGCAGCAGGTGGCACGGTGAGGCACGATAGAACCGGTCCTCAGCCGCATCCGCTTCGGCATGACTGCGGAATTTCTGAACGACCGGTTCGATCATACGTCAAGTTTACACCCCCACCGCCTCAGCCGCACTCATCTTCGCCATCCACTCGCGATGCGCCATCGGTGAAATCTCCGAAGGCTTGATCTCGCTGCGGCCGCCCCAGAAGACGTTCGTGTAGGTGGTCGGGATTCCGCAGGAGGCGAGGTGCTCGTCGATCGCACGCTTATGCGCAAAGACGCGCTCCTTATCGGTGCCGTGGGCCACCGCCATGATGTTCACGTTGTTGAACTCCGGACCGCCCTCGCGCCAGTAGCAGTGCGTCAGGATGTCATGACGGCCCACTTCGCCGCCCGCTTCGAGTTCGCGGCCTTGCGGGACTGCCCAGTGGAAGAGCGCGTTGAATCGGGTCACACGCTGACCGCCCTGTGACGGCTTCACATGCTCGAGGAAGGTGGAGAACCGGCCGATGACCCGGCGTTCCTGCAGGCTTTCGGCGACCTTGAAGAAAGTATCGAGATCCACGCCGGCTTCCTCCGCGCGCTTTGCCCAGGGATTCACGGTGACTTCGTCCACCGCGAACTCCTTCTTCAGCGAGACCAGAACCTGCCAGTCGAGATCGCTGAGTTGCACGGTTGCGACCGGGATCATCTTCGCCCGCTCGGGGGCCTTATCCCCGGGTTCGATCGTCTTGCGACGAACGTGGCCGACACCGAGAGCAAAGATTCCCTTGGCCGGCATCAGCTTATAGCTCAGGCAGCCGGTGTGGCGCATCAGCACTTCGGCATGGCGCTCCATCGATTCACCCGTGGGCACCTTCAGGGTCGTCCAGAGACGGTACTGGGAGCCGGCAGTTTGTTGGTCAGTGGAGCGTACCACCACATGACCGCTGAACGGATCCTTCTGGAACATGAAGTCGAAAGCTGCGTTGAGCTTTTCCTCCGGCACCTGCCATGCCACCAGCGCGCCATCGGCGAGGTTGGTTGCGATCAGGGTCTGGCGGACGCGGCGGATCGTGCCTGCGGCAAGCATGGCGCGGATCCGCTCCAGCACGGTTTCCACCGGAACACCCGACCGTTCGGCGATCTCCTTGAATGGTTCGCGGACAAAGCCCTGAATCTTGTCTTCGGAAACGGCCAGAATCTGGGCGTTGAGCGGATCGGAATGTTCGATGGACATGATGGGATGAAAGGGAGTGTATCAGTAAAAGTCAGCTTCCGCCGGTTCGCTAGCCCTCAATTGGCGGAAACCAACTCGTTCTTGAGCCAGGTCAAGGCCTCCTCGCGGCTGCGGAGAGCCCCTTCGAGCTGACGGGACTCGACCGACTCGAGGATCTCCTTGAAGCGCGGACCGGGCTTCAGGCCCATGGCAATGAGGTCGTGCCCAGTGACGAGCGGGGGAGGGATGAGCGGTTCGTTGGCGAACTCCTCCTGCTTTTCTCGGAGGAATTCATAATTGTCCAGATACCCGTGGCTGCTGGCGCAATCGACCCGATGCAATTCCATTTCATCTTCGAAAGTTTCCCGCGACATGAACCGCTTCAGCTTGGCAACCCGCATCTCCTGCACATCCTTAAAGGCCATATGATTGGCGACTGCCTCCACGGTGGCATCGATCTCCTTGCGGGGGAACCGGAGACGCAGCATCACCCTCTCGGTCATCTCCGCTCCAACTTTCTCATGGCCATTGAACCGAATCCGCCCGGTCTCATCCACGCTGAAGGTTGGCGGCTTGCCGATGTCGTGGAAAAGGACGGAGAAGACGAGCGGGATTGAGACGTTCTCGGGGAGCATGGAGAGCATGATCCGCGTATGAATCCAGACGTCGCCCTCCGGGTGAAACTGCGGCGGCTGCTCGCATCCTTTCAGTCGCTCGATTTCCGGCAGGACCTCCCGCATGAGGCCGCTCTGATCAAGGAGATCCCACCCGCGCACACGCTGCGGAGAGAGGAAGATTTTCACCAGTTCCTCGCGAATCCGCTCCGCGCTGACCTCATGGATATGGCGGGCGTTTTTCTGAACTGCTTTCCAAGTCTCCGGATCGATCTCAAATCCGAGCACGGCGGCAAAACGCACAGCTCGCAGCATCCGCAACCGGTCTTCCCGGAAACGGGCCGCCGGATCGCCAATCGCCCGCAGGATTTTCGCCTCCAAGTCTTTCTGCCCGCCGACATGGTCGATCAGTTCCTGTCTGATCGGATCGAAGAAGAGACCGTTCACCGTGAAGTCACGCCGCTCCGCATCCTTCTCCGGGGTGGAGAAAGTCACCGTTTCCGGATGGCGTCCGTCAATGTAGAGGCCGTCTGCACGGAAGGAGGCGACCTGAAACTCGGCTCCACCTTCTAATACGATGATCACTCCAAAATGCGCACCGACTGCAATCGTGCGACGGAAAAGCTCCTGCACCTGCTCCGGACGGGCATCGGTGGCGATATCGTAATCATGTGGCTCGACTCCCCGGAGTTGATCGCGAACGCAGCCGCCAGCGTACAGGGCAGTAAACCCTGCCTCCTGTAGGCGCTGCACGATGGAGCGAGCGGTGGATTCGAGACTTTGAGCCATCCCGGGAAATTACGTGCAGGGCGGGAAGGCGCCAGCTTTCAGTGGTGGATCGCGATCTCCGAGCGCGATGGGGACTGCTCATCGCACAGCGAGCCAATTTTCCCGATGCGCCTTCCTCAATCGAGTAGCGCACATCGGGAAAGGAAAGAAGTGGCGCTTCGCGCATCAATCTACCATCGCGCTCGGAGATCGCGATCCACCAAGCGCCCGGGAAGGCGCTCAATTCAAATCGCCCCCGCCCCAGCCTTCTTCTTGGCACCCTCGATCTTCTCCTTGATCTTCGGATTCTCCTCCAGACTCAGCGCCTTCTCCCAGTTCTTGATAGCCTCGGCTGTATTCCCCATTGCCGCGTGCACATCGCCGATATGGTCGAAGATCACCGGGTCCTCGGGTTTGATCAGCTCTGCGGCACGGTTCAGCTGTTTGAGCGCATCCTCGTACTTGCCCACCTTGTAGTAATACCACCCGAGACTGTCGATGTATGCCCCATTGTCCGGCTCCTGCTCGACGGCCTTTTTGATCATCTCTCCGGCCTCCTCGAGATTCTCCCCACGCTCGACCCACATGTAACCGAGATAGTTGTATGCCTGCGCCGCGTCATTCGGCTCCAGCTCGATACACTTCTTCATCAGCTCCGCCGCTTTCTCGTGCAGCCCTGCCTGCTCCGCGGCTGCTCCATAAGAGAAATAGAATTGTGCGTTCAGCAGCTCCTCATGGTTCTGTTGGAACTCCGCTTCCGCTGCCGCAAAGGTCGTCATCGCTTCCGTATGCTTGTTCGCCTGACTCAGCACGATGGCGAGCAGATAAAGTGTCCTCGGTTCATCCGGGAATTTGGCTCGGGCGACCTGGGCAGTTTCCACCGCCGCATCGAATTTCTTCAGGCGCATCTGCAGCTCCGCGACGCGCAGATGGTTGTTCGGTTCGCTCGCATCGAGCAGCAGGCCGTGCTGATAATTCGCCAGCGCCTTATCGAGATCTCCTTTCTGCTCGTAGAGTTCCCCGAGCAGTTCGAAGGTGGCGAAACTCAGGGGGGAATCCTTCGTGATATCCTCCAGCAGCTTGATCGCTTCATCCCGCTCCCCTTCCTGCAGGAGTGCGCGGGCGAGTTTCTCCCGGGCATTGAGCACCAGCGGATCGGTCGGGTTATCCTTCAGCTCGATGGCTTTCAAGTAGTGAGCAACGGCTTCTTTGACCTTCCTTGCGGAGATGAAAAAGTTGCCGACCTTCGCCTGCACCATCGCATCGTCTGAGCCGAGTTCCGCCGCCTTGCGGAAGACCGCTTCCATTCGCTCCATGATCTCGGGAGAGACCTTCTCCGCCCCTTCACGGAGATAAATTCGCTCCTGCACCTCACCCAACTGAACCCAGAATTCCGCTTCGTCGCTTTCCGCTGTCACTGCCCGCTTCATCGCCTGCTCTACCTTATCCATCTTCCCTGCGGAGAGATGGATCTCCATTACGCAGAGATGTGCGGCGATCTGGTTGGGATCTACAGTGACTGCCTGTTCCGCGTACTTCAGCGCCAGATCCGGCTTCTTGAGGTACTTGGAGTAAAGTTGTGAGAGATAGATGAGGGGAAGAGGCTCCTTCGGGGACGCTTTGATTGCATCCTTCAGCACCTGGATCCCGCCTGAGGGATCATTCCGCTTTGCCAGCTCGAAGGCGACTTTTACCGCCAATTCCGCGTACGACGGATCCAATTCGAGTGCGCGCCGGTAGCCTGCAAGCGCGGCTTCACTCTCTGCATTATCCTCAGCGATCAGCGCCTGGGCGAAATGAGCCAGGGCATCCGCCTTGAGCCGTTCCTCTTTGGG
>CBINJX010000517.1:0-4630 GCA_966251085.1 uncultured Verrucomicrobiales bacterium | reverse complement strand
AGTGGCGTCGGCAATCCAAAACAAGATTCGGCCATCGAGCATGCGCAGCCAGCCGTAGATGTCGCCGCCGACTTGAATCACCGGGCGAAAGACCGTTGCCACTTCCCAATTGCTCAAGGGGGGTGGACGCCGCGGAATTAATGACTGCTGGGTCAGGCGCGCGGCGGCGAGATCGCGCTCGAGATTATCGCGCCACGCTTCCAAATCCTTGTTTTGCTCCTGCAACTGGCGGCGCAGTGATTGCAGGCGCAATTGGGTCTCAATTCGCGCGCGGAGGACGGCCACGTTCACCGGCTTGGTGACGAAATCGTTTGCGCCCGCACGCAGACATTCCACCTCGTGCTCCTCCCCAGCATGCGCCGTCAGAAGAATGATCGGAATATCGGAGATCTCCGGATTATCACTGTGCCGGACCATCTCACAGAGTTGGGCTCCGTTGAATTCCGGCATCTCGTAGTCCGAGACCAGTAGCGCCGGCGGCGATGCTTCGATAAACTGCATTGCCTCCCGGGCGTTTTCACAATCCGCCGCCTCGAAACCGTCCCTCCTGAGTGTGCGCAGCAGCAGCTGACGACTCGTGCGGTCGTCATCCACGATCAGGATGGGGCGTGTGGTCATGTTTGCGCTAATGCTCCGAAAAGGTCTTTACAGCGGAATCGATAGCCAAAGAGGCGGAGCCGTATCTTCTGAAGGGAAATTGTATGGTAATTGTAGTACAACCGCCCGGACGGGGGACAGCTGGGGCGGCGAATATGGTCGCCGGATAAATCCCTTTGCACTTGGCGCTTGGCACATGAGAGCGGTGGCCGTTCACTCTGCGCTCCATGGCAAACGTTGTTTTCCTCTGGCACATGCACCAGCCGTACTACGTCGATCCATCGACCCAGACGGCCACCATGCCGTGGGTACGCCTGCACAGCGTGAAGGGGTATCTCGACATGGTCGCGGTGCTAGAGGATTTCCCGGGGATCCGGGTGAACTTCAACCTCACGCCGGTGCTCATGCTCCAGATCAAGGAATTGATCGAGGGAACGATTCGCGACCGCTGGCTCGACTGGTCGCGCAGGCCAGCCACCGATCTGGATGATGAGACGAAGTTTGCGCTCCTGGAGAACTTCTTCAAGATCCACTGGGACAACATGGTGAAGCCGTTTCCGCGGTACTGGGAATTGCTCAACAAACGCGGTCTCACCTTCTACCGGGACGAGGTTCGCCGTGGGCTGCGATACTTCTCCACGCAGGAATTTCTCGATCTGCAGACCTGGTTCAACCTTGCCTGGTGCGGGTTCACCGCCGAGCGACTTTATCCGGAACTCGCGGAGCTGAAACGGAAGGGGAGCCGCTTTACCGAGGAGGAGAAAAATCGCGTGCTCGATATCCACCTCGAGATCATGCGCCTGGTCATCCAGAAGTACCGCGCTGCCGAGGAGCGGGGGCAGGCGGAGCTGACCACCACTCCATTTTTCCATCCGATTCTGCCGCTGGTTTACGACACCTCGTTTGCCGAGCGCAGTCTGCCGGGGCGTCAGTTTCCAAAGCGCTTCCATTACCCGGAAGACGCAGCCGCGCATCTCACTCTGGCCGTCGAGCAGCACGCCGCCATGTTTGGCAAGCCGCCACGGGGACTCTGGCCGAGTGAAGGCTCGATCGCGCCGGAGTTGATTCCGCTGATGCAGCAGTGTGGGATTGAATACTTCTGCTCGGATGAGGAGAACCTCTTTAACTCTCTCAAGCGCGATCCCTCGTACGCCGGAGTCTCAGTAGATCACCTGGAGCTCTTCCAAGGCTGGCGTGTCACCCATGATGGAGCGGCAGTGAATGCGGTCTTCCGCGAGAAACCGCTGTCGGATTTCATCGGCTTCATGGCCGCGAAGAACGATCCGGCCCAGGGAGCGAATCATCTGCTCTTCAACATGAAGCATATCTCCTCGCTCGTTTCTCCCGAGCAGGGATTGATTCCGCTCATTCTGGATGGCGAAAACGCGTGGGAAACATTCCCGGATGGCGGTGAAGGATTTCTGCGGGCCTTGTATGGCGGTATCCAGGCGGAGCCGGATAAGCTGCACTCCTGCACGATCGAGGATTACTTCCGCAATCATCCTCCGAAAAAGCAGATTACCACACTCCACACCGGCTCATGGATCAGCAGCAACTTTGATATCTGGATCGGCGAGGATGAGGAGAACCGTGCGTGGGATCTCCTTGGTGACACGCGGCAATTTCTCCAGCAGCAGATCGATTCAGGTCGGCTCTCGACAGAGCAGCGTTGCGCGGCTCTGCGGGAAATCTACGCGGCCGAGGGCAGTGACTGGTTCTGGTGGTACGGCCCGGATTTCAGCACCGAGAACGACGAACTTTTCGACAAGCTATTCCGTCAGCATCTGAAGAACGTCTATAACATCTGCGGACAGCTTCCGCCGGCGATACTCGACTGGCCGATCACCAGCGCCCGCCGTGTGGCGCCGCTCTTTGACCTGCCCGAGCGGATGATCACTCCGGAGATCAGCGGCCGTCGCGACAGCTTCTTTGAATGGAGCGGGGCAGGGATTTACCTGGCAGGCAGCGAGCAGGGAGCCATGTACCGTTCCGAGCGCTTCGTGCGGAGGATCTGGTTCGGGCACGACACAGAGTCCTTCTATCTGCGTTTCGATCTCCATAAATGGGGACCGCTTTCGCTCCAGATTGATTTCCATGGAGAATACCCGGTCACCGTCCGCACCGGGATTATCACGCAGGATGATGAGCAGGAGTTCACCATCACGCCGTTCAACAAATCCGAGCAGCGGCACAATTGCCTGGCTGGCGGCAGAAATATCGAACTCGCCCTCCCACTGAAGGATCTCGGCTTATCTCCCGGCGATCCCGTGAGCTTCCAAGTGAAGGTTTATCACGAAGGCATCGAGCGGGAACGCTATCCTGAGAGCGTGCCGATCGAGTTTGAACTGCTCGGGAATGAGCACTTGCTTCAGAATTGGGTGGTGTAAGCTCACCGAGTGAGAAGTACTACGAAGTTCCTCGTGATCTGTAGGTGTCCAGTCTGTGCTTGAAAGAAAGAGCAAGTAACGAAGTGGTGTTTCGAACCACGCGGAAGCGCCACCTCTCACTTCTCACGAGTTACACCCCATCCCCATTCCCCTGCGGATCGAAGCGATATCCAAATTCCCGCACCGTCTGAATGAATCGCGGTTTTGCAGGCTCCGGCTCGATTTTATGCCGGAGCATGGTGACAAAGCGATCGATGCTCCGCGGTGTCACTGAGCAGTCGTAGCCCCAGACGCTGCTCATGATGGTATCCCGGCTGAGCGCGCGGCCGGCATTGGTCACGAGGAATTTCAATAGGTCCCACTCCTTTGGCGATAGAGCGATGGGTTTGCCCGCGCGGGTGAAGGTGTGCGCGGCAAGATCGAGGCGGCAGTCTCCCCAGGTGTGCAGCTCCGGCTCGGCCTTTCTGCGACGGCGGAGAAGGGCGTCGGCCCGGGCGAGCAGTTCGCGGATGCTGAATGGCTTGGTGACATAGTCATCCGCACCCAGCTTGAGACCGAGGACAATATCCGCCTCCTGCCCGCGCGCGGTCAGCATCAGGATCGGCATATCTTTGCCCTCCTCCCGGAGATAACGGCAGATCTCGTAGCCGTTTACCTTTGGCAGCATCAGATCGAGAACGATCAAGTCCGGGTTTGCCCGCATCGCTTCCTGAAGGCCCGATTCGCCATCGGTCGCCGTGAGCACGTGATAGCCTTCGAAATCGAAATTATCACGCAACCCTCGGAGCATTACCGGGTCGTCTTCGACGATGAGAACTGTCTGGCGGGAGCTGATGGGATTCATGGGTGGGTAAGAGGGAAACCGTTTTCGGAAGGATCTGCGGCATCCCTGGCGACTTCGGCATCTGGCACGTTGGTCGGGATCCGGACCGTAAAACAACTTCCCCGGCCAAGCGTGCTATCGACAGTGACTGTTCCACCGTGAGCCTCCACGATCTGCTGAACGATGCTCAACCCGAGGCCGCATCCTTCACGACTTCGCGAGAGGCGTTGATCCGCCTGCCGGAAGGGGCGGAAGATTTCCTGACACTCTGCTTTGGTCAGCCCGATGCCGTTGTCCATCACCTCGAAAATCACCGCCTTCGCCGCGCCTCTCACCCGCAACGTGATTCCCTTGCCGGCATCGGTGTATTTCAAGGCGTTTTCCAGGAGGTTGGCGATGACCGTTGTCATAGCGCCGCAGTCTGCATGGACCATTGGCAGCTTCGGAAAGATCTGCAGGGAGAATGCACAGCCGGGCGCGTAGAGCCGCGTCCGCAGGAGTTCCACGGCTGCCTCGGCGATCTCGACTGGTGGCACCGGTGCGAAGCGGAAGCCGTGCTTTCCATGTTCGAGTCGCGAATGGGTGAGAAACTGATCTGTTACGCGGCTGAGGCGGAGGATCTCGGATGCAATCATATCCAGATACTCCTGCGACTGCTCGGCTGTCCGGCAGCGTCCTTCGCGAAGGGTATCGACCAGCATCCGGATGGATGCCAGCGGGGTGCGAAGTTCATGGGCGATGGTGGCGACGGCGGTGCTCTTGAGGTCGCGCAAGGTAAACTGCCGATGGAGCGTGAGTCCGGCTGCCGCCGCGGTTGCGAGGA
>CBINJX010000516.1:0-4640 GCA_966251085.1 uncultured Verrucomicrobiales bacterium | reverse complement strand
ACTTCGAATCCGGTGGAGATCCGGGCAACCGATGGCAACGGCAATATCGGTTCCCTGGACGTGAATGTGAACGTCGGCGGCGCTGGCATCGGCTCGATGACCTACGACAACAACGGGAACCTGCTCACAGTGGACAATCGCACCTACGGCTGGGATGCCGCAAACCGGCTCATCTCGATCACGTATCCCGACGGGAGCAAGACCGAGTTCGAGTACAACGGCCAGGGGCAGCGCAGACGGTTGGTGGAAAAGGCAATCGGAGGCGCGATCACTGAGGACCGGCGTTTTGTCTGGTGCGGAATGACACTGCGCGAGGAGCGCAACGCGTCCAATCAGGTGGTGAAGCGCTTTGAGGCTCAGGGCGTACAGCACCTCGTTCCAGGTTCACCGGCGCTGACCGAGAACTACTTCTACACCCGTGACCACCTTGGAAGCGTGCGGGATGTGGTGGATAGCAAGAGGAGGGCATGGACCCGTGCGAGCTATGACCCATGGGGCCGAAAGAAGGAACTCTCCCGTGAGCACGTCAGCTTGGGAAGCGGCTATCGTCAGCACTTCTTCTATGGGGCAACCGAGACAATGCCGGTTGCCACGGGGGACAAGCTGGTGGCGTATGTCTATCTGGACCCGCAGAACCTCCCGCGGGAGATCATGCTCCAGTGGAATGTGGGCGGGAGTTGGGAGCAGCGTGCCTATTGAGGGGGGGAACCTGATCGGCTACGGAACCGACGGAACAAACTCCCGCCGCCGTATTGGAGATATCCCGCAGGCCACCAGCGCCGGGTGGGTGCGCCTGGTGGTGGACGCAAGTCAGGTGGGAATGGAGGGGCAGACAGCCGCAGGCATGTCATTCGACATCTACGATGGCACAGCCAAGTGGGATCATGCCGGAAAAGTGGATATCAACGGACGCGAGGAGACGTGGTTCGAGGACGCGCTTCCTGCAGGGGCGTTGACGTACACGCCTTCGGGAGGTTGGGGAGGTGCGTGGCCTTGGGTGGCAAGCACCAGCGGGCCGAAAGCGGACTTTGGGTATACTGGCCATTTCTTCCACGAGAAGAGTGGGTTGCACTTGGCGTACTACCGGGCTTACGACGCGGAGTTGGGGCGGTGGTTAAGCCGAGATCCGATTTATCACAATTCTGGGGCTGTGTACCGTTATGTGGCTAATGCGCCGGTAAATGACTGGGACCCGAGTGGCGCGATAGGATTGGGCGAAGCCTTCGATAAATTGAAGAAGGGAAAGGATTTTTTCTCTAGCTGTAAGGAGATTCCAAAAGCAATGGAGGACTGTGTGGAAGCCGCTAAAGCACATGATAGTGCGCTCGATTTTGCATCTGATTTTGCGAATATATTTAGTATTATCATGAGCATGGATAAGCTTGGTAAAGAGCTGGAAACCTATACGGATGAGGTTAAGGGAAGCGAGGCTACACAAAACTTCCTGAGTAAAGTAGGGGAGGGGCAGGGGACCTATGGGTTCCTTGCGGGGGCTGTGACGGAAGCACTTGCGTGGGATGCTCTTTACCATGCTCACCGCGACGAGTTTGATGGAGCCATGGATGCGATTCGTTCGATAAAAGGGTGCAAATGTGTGTACGATAAGTTGAAGGGGTGTTTGACTGGATGGGACTTCCTGAAACAATCGTAGGTATGATTCGCGTAAGCTTGCTCGCTTCCTGTGCCGTACTGATGCTCGGATTGAGCGACGCAGGATCGGCTGAGACAGAATCAGTTGATCTCGTTCTTGTGCGATGGATGAAGTTGATTCGTCAGGGGAAAGCTAAAGAATTGTTCGAAGAGATTGACCGTAATCATCTTTCGAACTTCAGATTGCCTCCTCCTCCCCTCGTGGAAGCGGCAAAGGTTGGCAACGTGGAGATCATCCTTGGGTTGCTCGAACGAGGAGCGAGAGTGGACCACCGGGACGGTGCTGGTCAGACTGCGCTTCATCTTGCAATGAGGGAGAACAACGCGGAGGTAGTAGAGATTCTCCTAAAAGAGGGCGCCGATCCTTTTGCTATAACGTATTACTTCCACTCCCCCCTGCGGCTCACAATTGACCACGAGATGTCAAAGGCACGTGAGCGCTTTCTTGAGCATCTCAGGGCAGATGGTCGGTTGGAACGCATACTCGATTGGGAGCTCGCAATTCTCAAAGCGCGATCTTCGCCTCAGGAACTCATGACGGAGCGGGCGAAGTTCAAGAGACTGATACCAGAGTGGGGGAATCGATAAGGCTGTGTAGGCGAGGGCTATTCTTGATTCTCGTTCGTCAGGTTTGGCGCACGGGAGATGCTGACTCATGTTCTACGTGACCTGAAGGCGATCCATTTCAATGTGACAGCTTCTTTGAGGCCAAGGTCGAAGGAAAGTGAGTATGCAGTCAGCCCACATCTTTACCCTTTACCCTCCGGAGGAATGATGTTCGGTTTTGATTTCTCCCGTTCTGTCTCCCTCCTATGAATCCCCTCCGTCTCTGTCTCGTCGCAGTGACTCTGCTTGCCACCGCATTCGTCGGTTCGGCGCAGACTGCCCAATGGATCTGGCATAACAACCCCGACGGCAAAATGGCCGACGGTGAGGTCCGCTATTTCCGCCGCATCTTCAATATCGCCAGCGGGGTGAACAAAGCCCTGCTGCAGGTAAGCGCAGATGACCGTGCAACTGTGTGGATCAATGGCAAGGAGGTCGGCTCGTCCTCCACATGGAAACAGCCGATCAAGGTCGATGTCACCGACAAGCTCTCCGGCTGGGGTGACAACATCCTTGCGATTCGCGCAAAGAACGATGGCGGTGTGGCGGCTGTCGTGGCGGTGCTCACGCTTGAGCAGGAGTATGGAAAGCGGCAGATCTTTCTGAGTGGGGCCGATTGGATTTCTTCGACCGAAGCGCCCGAGGGATGGCAGCAGCTGAAGTTCAATGCGAGCGACTGGAAACCGGTGAAGGTCCTCGCCAAGCTGGGCGATTCTCCTTGGGGCGATATTCTCAATGCGAAGCCAGCGACCGCGACACCCGCAGAGGACCTGACGGTGCCCGCTGGTTTCAAGGTGGAGCTGCTTCGCTCCGCTCAGCCTGGCGAAGGCTCGTGGGTGGGAATGGCGATCGACGAGAAAGGCCGTCTTTATGTTTCTCCCCAAGGCAAGACCGACGGAGAGAGAGGTGGCATCCTGCGCTTCACATTGGGTGCCGACGGACAGGTGGCGAAAGTTGAGCCGGTGAACCTGCCGGTCGGCGCGGCGATGGGAATGCTCTGGGCGTTTGATTCCCTGTATGTCAGCGGACAGGGACCAGAAGGGACTGCAATCTATCGCCTGAAGGATACAAACGGCGACGATCAGCTCGATCAGCTGAAGCTCTTTAAGAAAATCCCCAGCGGAGGAGGGGAACACGGTGCGCACGCGATCGTGCTGGGACCTGATAAGCAGCTCTATATTGCCCACGGCAATTCCACGCCGCTCATCGAGGGCGTCTCGCCCAAGTCCGCCTATCAAAATTATGCGGAGGACGACCTGATCACACGCGTCTGGGATCCGGTCGCCACATTCTTCGATCAGTTGAAAACACCGTACGGCTATGTGCTTCGCACCGATGCCGAGGGACGCCAGTGGGAGCTTTTCGCGGGTGGCTTCCGGAACCAGTACGACATCGACTTCAATCCGGACGGTGAACTGTTCACCTACGACTCCGACATGGAGTGGGATGTAGGCCTGCCGTGGTACCGTCCGACGCGGATCCTGCACGTCACCAGTGGCGCGGAGTTTGGTTTCCGTGAGGGGAGCACAAAGTGGCCGGAATATTATCCGGACTCGCTGCCCGCTGCGGTCGATGTCGGACTCGGCTCTCCGACCGGCGTGAAGTTTGGCACGAAGAGCAACTTCCCCGAGAAATATCGCCGCGCCTTCTTTGCCATGGACTGGACCTATGGCCGAATCCTCGCAGTGCATCTCACGCCGGAAGGATCGACCTATAAGGGGAGCTTTGAGGATTTCCTCAAGGGCAAGGGGATGCCGGTCACAGACCTGGAGTTCGGTCCGGATGGCGCGATGTATTTCACCACCGGCGGACGAGGGACGCAGGCGGGGCTCTATCGGGTGAGCTACATCGGCTCGACCGACAAGTCGTTGCCTACGACCCTTTCCCAAGTGCTGCCGGCTGAGTCTCCCGCTGCCGCCAAGGCGCGGGCACTGCGCAGGGGGCTTGAGACACTTCACACAAAGCAGGATCCTCGCGCAGTCGATCTCGTGTGGCCGCATCTCAATAGTGAAGATCGCTTCATTCGCTTCGCTGCCCGGTTGGCGATCGAGAATCAGCCGGTCGCACAATGGCGCGACCGTGCACTTGCGGAGAAACAACCGCGTGCCGGATTGCAGGCTCTACTGGCGCTGGTGCGTGTCGGGAGCAAGGGCGATCAGGAACCTGCACTGAAGGCGCTGGCCCAGTGGCCGCTCGACTCCCTCGATGAACCGCTGAAGCTCGACAAGCTGCGGGTGATCGAACTCGCTTTTGCACGGCACGGACGGCCGAGCGATGAGGTGGTGAAGATGGCGACCGAAAAGCTGGGACGCCAATATCCGGCCAAGAGCTATGCCCTAAACCGCGAGCTTTCCCAACTGCTAGCCTGGCTCGGCGCTCCCGAT
>CBINJX010000515.1:0-4640 GCA_966251085.1 uncultured Verrucomicrobiales bacterium | reverse complement strand
CAGGATCGGTTCGAAATGCTCGAGAGCCTCGCGCTCGCCTCCGGCCATGAAACACGCTCCGTGCCGTGCGCCGCTCACGCCACCGCTCGTGCCCAGATCAATCAGGTAGAGGCCATGCTCCTTGAGGCGGCGGGCGCGGCGGATCGAATCACCCCAGTACGAGTTTCCCCCATCAACGACGATGTCGCCGGATTGGAGCGTGCCGGAGAGCGTGTCCAACCACTGATCGACGGCAGGCCCAGCCGGGATGTAAAGGACGATGATCCGCGGGCTTTTGAGTTCCCGTGCGAAGCCGACAGCATCGTTTACCTCGACGAGTCCGGCCTGGAGTAACTCGGCGGACGCACCGCCCGCGGTCATGCCCACCACGCGAAAGCCCTTCTCCAAGGCTTGCATCGCAAGGCCGCCCCCCATGCGGCCAAGCCCGATGATTCCAAACTCTCTCGCTTGTGACTGTACCATAGTGGTTCTCTTTCCGTTGAGCGTTCCTGGTTAAGTCTGTTGCGTTCCACCATGTGACTGGTTCAGGGGAAGGCCGTTTCGACTTGCGGGGGCGCCGTCCGCGCGCTTGGGATAGTGAATGATGCCAGCCGCAGTAGCGCGTTAAGATGCCTGCTGCGGGAATCAGCCTAATGCGTCTGCGGGGGCGGTGAAAACATGCCCGTTTGCAATTCATCCGGAGTCACCTCAAAGCGAAATCCGCTGTAGCATCGCTGGAGGGACCTCTCAGGGATGGGTTAAAGTACCTGAAGTTACGCGGTGGCGCGTGGAGAAAATCCACAGTAGGCGTTTCGCAAGAGGCACCGGCGGGTTCGTGCCTTCGCTTCACCGGTGCGAGAGCATGCCTTCGGATGTCTTCTGGAGACCCGGAAACCACCAGTAGAGCGCGCGCGACAAATTGTCGTTCTTTCTCACCAACCCGTTGCTCCGCACCGGCAATCCGTTGCAGGGGCGGGGCAAATGGTTGCCGGAAGGCGGCAAAAGGTCGGGCATTCGCCGCAACCGGTAGCCGAGCCGCGGCAACCGGTTGTGCGGCTCGGGCAAATAGTTGCCCTCGGCAGGCAACTGGTGGCGAGCGACGTACAACGATTTGTGCGCGGCCGGCCACTGGTTGTGCAAAACCTGCTACCACTGGTGCGGCGGCGGCCACCGGTGACCGCCGGAATTCCACGGCTCATCGTCATCCGACGACCTTTGGCCGCAGCGCTGTGACTGTTTATCCGCCAGGCACTACGGTTTGGTCGCTGCGAACCACTGGTGGTCGCGAAAGACCCATCCATACCAGATGCGAGCGACTGAAGCTGGCCATGGGCTCAGTTACCTCCCCCATTAAACCAGGCTTTTCCGCGCAGGGCCTTCACAAGCCCGACATGCCGCCTGTTCCTTGCATCAGCCGCCTTTGCGCAAACGCGCTCCCGCGTAACTTCAGTCAGTAAGATAAAACCGGATCTTATTCGCTAAGGGGACATGCAAAGGCGTTGATAGTCATCGAGAGTGTCCACGTCATACTTGCCTCCCTCGAACGAGACTGTCGCTACTTCGTCGGATGCACGCTTGAAGAGCCGACGTGCTCCTTCCTCACCTCGGAGCGCGCGAAGATCGGTGAAGAAGCTTGCCGCGAAAAGCGCCGGTGCTCCAAGCACGCCATCGTACTCGGAAGCTATGATCGGTTTTGCTGTGGCAATGTAAGTGGAGACAAGAGCGTCAAGGACCGCGCCGGTCAGATGCGGCTGATCGCAAAGGCAGAGAACTGCGGCCGCAGTCTGCGGCGCGTGCTCGATAAGGGAATCGAGCGCGATCCGTATCGAACCCGCCATCCCTTCACTCCAGTGCGGGTTGAGCACGATCGTTGTGGGTAGGCCGACTAGTTCCTGGGCGCAGCGCTCATATTCCGCGCCGAGTACGACAACGACCGGACGACAGATCGAACCGCAGGCCGCCTCTGCTGCACGGCGGAGCAACGTGCGGCCTTCAAACGCGAGGAGCTGTTTCGGCTGCCCCAGTCGGCGCGATCCTCCCGCCGCGAGCAGGATTAAACCAATGTGCGCCGCCGTTCTCACCTCGGAACAATGAGCGGGCGACTTGCCGCATGTGAGAAGTGCTTTTCTCCCCGAGAGGCTGATGGCACATCGCTGTGAATGCCCGTCTTCCGGTCCCGTAACGGCATCCCCTCACGGCCCGAGAGCACGGCTCGTACTTCCGCGACAATCGAGAGTGCGATCTCTTCCGGGGTCTCACCACCGAGATCAAGGCCGACAGGGCTGCGTAGCGCCGCGAGCATGTCGGGCTCCGGTACGAAGCCATTGTCTGCAAGGGCAGTCAGGAGTTGTTCACGGCGTTTGCGCGGGCCAAGCAGCCCAAGGTACGGCAGACCGATCGGTAGCAGAGCCTGGAGAAACGCGAGGTCGCGTCCGAAGTGATGGGTCATTAGCACGGCGGCAGTGAAGCCGTCGGGCTGGAGCTGGGCTGTGAGTTCTCCCGGGCCGGAAACGATCACCTCTTCCACGTCGAGGAGGCCTTTGAAAGCGCCTGCATCGCCCGGATGCCCGATGACCTGCACCTCCCATCCCAGCTCACGAGTCAGGCGAACGAGTGGTATCACGTCATAACCTGTTCCAATGACAATGAGACGGATCGGTGGCTCGATCCATCCGAAGAAAACCTCGCTTCGTCCGGCGTCGAGGGTACGTAGAGCCGAGCGTCCCATCCGTAGCACCTGACTTAGTCCCTCCTCACACTCTGGAGGGCAGGACGGCGCAAGATGCGGATACGATCCGAGTGGCAGGTCGCCGGAAAACACCGTCGCCAAAAGAGCGGGCTTACGTGTTGCCAACTGCCGGCCCAGATAGCCGACTACGTCGCCACCTGGGCCGGGCACGCATTCCACGAATATCTCCACTACGCCATGGCACCCCAGTGTCAGCCGCGTGTCGTACGTGAGCAGTCGCGGCTTTCCGTCCGTGATCACTGCGTGTGCGTGTTCGGTCACGTCCCGCTCAAGGCAACCGCCGCTCACCGCGCCAATGCTATCACCATGAGCGGAGACCAGCATCCGCGCTCCGGGACGGCGATAAGTTGATCCGCGAGTGCGCACGACCGTGGCCAACGCGAGCGGCTGCTGGGGATGATCTGCCGCGAAAGAGACGAGCCGTAGGATTTCACTCATACCTCGTGTGTGAGATGCACGTACGGACGGAAATCGCCACGGCTATGGGGTCTGCGCTTGTCCGCAGATCCCGGGATTGCCCACGCCGCGGTTTTTTAATGCGCAAAGCGCCGACGTACCCGCGCTCTGTTGGCCCTGCGTGCGAATTGGCTTCGCGGTTCGGTCGCTGGAGAACGCGCTTTCGGCCCGCACGCTGTGCTATGAATCCTTCATCGACACGTCCCGGAGCGGAGCCGGCGCCTCCCTCTCTTACTCTTCCTCCCACACACCGCATCTCGCTTAAGATCAATGGTGTCACGAGGCAACTTGATGTTGCACCCTGGACGACGCTGCTCGACGCACTGCGCGAGTATCTGGATCTCACTGGAACGAAGAAGGGGTGTGACCACGGGCAATGCGGCGCCTGCACTGTCCTGGTAAATGGAAAACGGATCAACTCCTGCATGACGCTCGCAGTCATGCGCGACGGAGCGGAGGTCACTACGATCGAGGGATTTGCTGAAGGTGACGCACTGCATCCGTTGCAGGAGGCATTTATCGAGCACGACGCCTTCCAGTGTGGCTATTGCACACCTGGCCAGATCTGCTCCGCGGCAGGGATGATGAATGAAGGGCGCGCGCGAACCGTGGACGATATCCGCGAACTCATGAGCGGGAATCTCTGCCGATGTGGTGCATACCCGAACATCGTGGCAGCCATCCAGCAGGCGATGCTGGCCGCAGAAAGGAGTGAAGTGAGATGAACTCTTTCACTTATACCCGCGCGCCCGATTCGGCCGAGGCGGTTCGTGAACTCGCAGCAAGCCGGACCACAAAGCTGATCGCAGGCGGTACGAATCTGATCGATCTGATGAAGGAAAACGTCGTCCGCCCCGGACGACTGGTGGATATCAATGCACTGCCATTCGCAGCAATCGAGGAGCGGGAGGATGGGGGCCTGCGCCTCGGGGCTTTGGTGACCAATGCGGACACGGCTTACCACCCGCTGGTCGAATCGCGCTATCCGCTTGTATCAAAGGCTATTCTCTCAGGAGCGTCCGCGCAGCTCCGCAATATGGCGACAAACGGCGGCAATCTGCTCCAGCGGACTCGCTGTCAGTACTTTTACGACAACGCTACCCCTTGTAATAAGCGTGAGCCCGGTACGGGCTGCGGAGCGCTCCATGGCTTTAATCGAATGCATGCAATCCTGGGGACCAGCGAGCATTGCATCGCTACCTATCCGAGCGACATGTGCGTCGCGTTCGCCGCTCTGGAGGCTGTCGTGCAGGTACGCGGTATAAAAGGGGAACGGGCGATTCCGTTCTCGGATTTTCACCGCCTGCCGGGCGACACACCGGAGATCGATAACAATCTTGCGCCCGACGAGATGATCACAGCGATCGATCTGCCGCCGAAGGGATTCGCCGAGCACAATACCTACCTGAAAGTGCTCGATCGGGAATCGTATGCCTTTGCGCTGGTGTCGGTTGCA
>CBINJX010000514.1:0-4642 GCA_966251085.1 uncultured Verrucomicrobiales bacterium | reverse complement strand
AGGCCGAGCGCCAGAAGGCGCAGGCGGATTGGATCGCAAAGCTGCGTAAAACGGCTTATATCAAAGTCTTCTAATCTTTCGCACCGTCCTCCGCGGCCGCTTGCGAAAGCCGAGCCACGGACGGACACGGGTCAATACGGATGCGCTGAGAGCAATCCGTGCTGGCCTGTGTCAGTCCGTGGCTTTTTTATTGCCTGCCTCCCTGCCAAGCGCTGCTTCTTAATCCTGATCTTACTCTTGATCGCCCCTCTGGCATGCTCCCGCCGGGAGAGTACGATCTGGATTAAGAATTAAGAAGACGCTCCCGCTGAACAGGCTCTTAACCTCTCTGCCAGCCCATGCTCGCCGCCAAGTACGCCCGTGTCTTCACCCTCGGCCTGCAGGATACCTTTGTTTACCGCTGGAACTTCATCCTGCGATCGCTGTTCGGGATCGTTCCGCTGATCGGCACCGTCTTCATCTGGCGTGCCATCTTCGAAAGCCGGGGAGCCAGCATCAGCGGATACGACTTCGGTGACATGATCTTCTATTTTCTCCTCACGATCCTGGTGGAGAATCTTGTCACCCCCACTGAGGACGAATGGCGCATCGCCTCCGAGATCCGCGACGGCCAGATCAGCGCGCTCATCATCAAACCGCTCAATCACCTCGCCTACCGGATCAGCCTCTTTCTCTCCTACCGCGCCCTTTACACGACGGTCACCCTTCCCATCGTGGCGCTAATCTTCTGGTGGTTCCGCGACTACCTGCGACTGCCGCAGGATCCGTGGACCTGGCCGGCCTTTTTCCTTTCCCTCGGCATGGCGGCTTTCATCCAGTTTTTCATCGCCTACTCCCTCGCGATGCTCGCCTTCTGGATCCTCGAGATCTCGACCATCGTTTTCATCCTCTACTCCTTTGAATACTTCCTCAGCGGCCAGATTTTTCCCTTGGACCTCCTGCCCGACTGGCTCCAGGGCTTCGTAAAATGGTCGCCATTCACCTACGAGCTATTCTTCCCCGTGCAGGTGTACATGGAACGGGTGCAAGGCGAGGCGTTGGTGAGCGGATTGGCGATTCAGGCGATGTGGGTGGTGGTCACCTTTGGGCTCGCCCGTAGCTTGTGGCACTTCGGTGTGCGGAAGTATCAGGCGGTAGGCGGGTAGGAATGACGAAGTTCGAATGACGAATGACGAAAAGGGCGGACGGCCTAAGAAGCCGAGGGGCAGATTCGTATCCTTTATGAGGGAGTTATCGTCATGTCCTCGCGCTACTTTTCCACCGGCCGCACTGCCTGCTTCGGCGCCTTCGTCTGGATATTCCTGATTCCGCCGCTTCCGCTGCCATTGGCAGTATTCCAATCCCCGCCCCATAGTGGAGGAGGCGTTCAGATTCTCCCGAGTCCTCCAGCCATGGGAAAAGCTGACCCGGAATTGCCTCCGGAACTCTCCGATCTGCAGCGCGAACCCAAGCCGGGACTCTACACCTCTGCACCTTGGACGATGATCATCCGTGTACCCGGACCGATCACCGCACCGATGCCGACAACAGTTCCTCCAAAGGGACGTTTTCACGATCGCTCGATTGAGCCGGAGATTCTGCTGGTCCCGAAGGAAGAGCCACGGTTTCAATGATCGGACGCCGGAAGTATTCTCGACTTCCCGATTCCGCGTGAGCCAGAGTGCCTCATCATAGCCCTCGGAGAGCCCCGGAAAACCCCGAGTTGTATCTGGAGTACAATTAGTTGTACCTGAGATACAACTGAGTTCACCTCCAGGTATAACTCACTCACCCTTGGGGTGAACTCAGTAATGTCCCGGATACAACTAGTTCTACTCCAGGGTGAACTCAGTTCAGGTCCGGGGACAATTAGTTGTACTTGGCAGTGAACTCAGTTCATCCCGGGGTACAACCAGTTCTACTTGGAGGGGAACTGAATTGTCCGCGAGGTACAATTAATTGTACGCCAGATACAACTGGTTATCCGGCGGGTACAACTGGTTGTGCGCCGGGTACAACCAGTTGTCCTAGAGCGACAACTGGTTGTCGCTGGCCTACAACTATTTGTCGCGGCGGTACTACTGGTTATCGGCGGGGTACTACCAGTTGTCCCGGAGGCATTGCCAGTTATCGGCCGGGTGTTTCTGGTTGTCCCGGCAGCATGACTCGTTGTCCATAAGGTTGCGGGATCACCCCACATACACCATCGCCAGAGCCCCCTTCGTCCCTCCACAATCGACAATCGAAAATCGCCAATCGAAAATCCCGCCCATGTCCCGCTACCTGGAGATCTACTGGCTCATGGTTCGCAACTCGCTCATCCGCGAGATGAACTTCAAAGCCAACTTCCTCCTCTGGATGGTGGTTGAGTTGCTCTGGTTCCTGGGGCAGATCGTCTTTATCGAGGTCCTCTTCCAATATGTGGACCAGATCGGTGACTGGACGAAATGGGAAGTCGTGGCCCTCGTCGGCACGCATCAGCTGATCGGCCAGATCTTTCAGGCCTTCTTCTACGTAAATGTGGCTGAGCTTCCTGAGCTCGTTCGCACCGGGAAACTCGACATCATGCTCCTCCTGCCGATCGACGCCCAGTTTGCGGTCAGCACCCGCAAGTTCGGCATGGATAACGTGGTGAATGCAGGGGTCGGAGTTGCAATCGTCGCGTTCGCGCTCGCGAAACTGGGGGTTACACCCACCCTTCCAAACATTCTCCTCTACATTATAGGAGTCGCACTCGGAGTCTGCATCCACTACTCGGTCATGTTCACCCTCGCCAGCATGAGCTTCTGGATTGTCCGGGCCCAGGGACTCATTTATGGATACTTCAACTTATTCAACATCGGGCGATATCCTGATGTCGTCTTCCGGGGGATCTTCCGCGTCATCTTCTCCTATCTCATTCCGATTATTATAGTGGCGAACGTCCCAGTGCGAATGCTGACCCGCACACTGGAGAATCCAGTGTACGGCCTGCTTCACCTGGCGACTGCGGCAATATTTGTCGTTCTCGCCAGTCGCCTGTTCTGGAATTTCGCCATCCGGAGATACTCGAGCGCCAGCTCCTGAAAGCCGCATTGCCGGCTAGAAAAAATTGCTCGGGAATCCCCTTGCGCCCCCCATCAAAAGCCTTTAAGTAACGCGCTCCATTTTTCCAGACCGGATCCTCCCCGTACGATTATGCCCAAATCACAACCTGCAAAAGCTGAAAAAGCTGCGACGGAGAAAGCGCCGAAGGCGGCAGCTAAGACAGCTGAACCTGCGGTAAAAGCTGGGCCAAGCCCTAAGACAGAGGAAAAAGAAAAGAAGCCGAAACAGGGCGATTCGATTTTGACGCCAAACGGCAAGGCCGCTGATGCGGACGCAAAGCTCTCCCCCTTCCTCCGTAAGCAGAAGGAGCGTCTCCTCCAGCTCCGTGATAACATTCTCGATTCCATGAACGGTGTAGCCAAGGACACCCTCCGCGCTCGTGCGGAAGGCTCCGAGGCCAGCGCATTCGGTATGCATCAGGCAGACGCCGGCAGCGATGCGTATGACCGCGACTTTGCGCTCTCCCTTCTTACCCAGGAGCAGGACGCGCTTTATGAAATTGAGGAAGCCCTCAAGCGCATCGAGGCCGGTACGTACGGCGTATGCGAGATGAGCGGCAAGCAGATTGCGCATGCCCGGCTCGAGGCGATCCCCTTCGCCCGCTACACTGTCGAGTGCCAGGCGCAGATCGAAAAGCAGAACAAAGTTCAGCGAACCCGCACGCCAGTCACCTCACTCTTCGGCCTGACCGATGACGAGGGCGGCGGCGAAGGTGACGAAGAAGAGACCGCTACTGACTCCAAAGAAGATAAGGAATAATCAATCATGCCCCGCGATTTCATCATCCTCGCGTGCACCGAGGCGAAGGCTGAAGGGAAGCCCGTTTCCCGCTACATCTCCACGCGCAACAAGAAGAGCCCAAATACTCCGAACCGCCTGGAGAAGGTGAAGTACAATCCGTTCCTCAAGCGTCGTACGCTTCACCGGGAGACCAAGTAACCGCTCTTTTTCATGTCCCAGCCAAAGACTCCGCAACGTCGCTCCAATTTCCGCCGCGCGAATCGCACGATGCCGCGCCGCCGGATCGATATCACGATCGACGCGATCGACTTCAAGAACCCTGAGATCCTCAAGCGCTTCGTCACCGAAGCTGGAAAGATCCTCCCCCGCCGCGTAACTGGCATGCCGGCGCATTTCCACCGCAAGATCACCCGCGAGATCAAGCGCGCCCGCCAGGCGCTGCTCATGCGGTAAGGATTTCAGTCACGCAGTCTCTTCTAGAAAAGCCGCACCGAAAGGTGCGGCTTTTTTCGTCTCATCCACTCGTGATGACCATTTTCACCTGCCCCCGGTATCAACTGAAGTCGTGATCAGGTGGGATATTTTTCTAGCGTTGCAGTAGAGTTTTGATAGTAAGCTCGCCACCGATGTCACAACTCGACATGCAGGTGAAAGAGGCCAACTCCCCTGTGGAGCTGGAACTACGGTCCCGAATCGAGGCATTCGACCTCGACTCCCCAGGCTCAATACTCCCCTTCTCCCGTAGACTTTCACGGGACAACGGCTGGAGCCACGCATATGCCGAACGCGTCATCCGCGAGTACAAGCGGTTCGCTTTCCTGGCGATGGTAACCGG
>CBINJX010000513.1:0-4648 GCA_966251085.1 uncultured Verrucomicrobiales bacterium | reverse complement strand
CGGTGTTGCAGGCTCTCCGGATAAATCGGGATTTACGAAGAGATCCAGACGAGTGGCGTTCTGCGCATCAAGAGAAAGCTTTAATACGATGAGATCGGCCGTCCCAAGCACCGGGTTTGTGTTGGCACGGACGAGATTGGGATTATCAGGTGTGCCGCCGGTATCAACCGCGATTCCATACTGACCAAACTCGCGATAATACCCGAAGTAAGCGCTCTTGGAGCCCTCATTGCTTCGGAGAGCCATGAAGAAGTAGTCAGTCAGAACGGCCTGACTATGGTGCACATCTTTCTGGAGCGAAAAGCTAACCCAAATCGCTCCACTCGTGAGAGAAGGGAGATCATCAGCAAGGCTCCGGCTGAGCGTGCCGTTGCCATACATCTGAAGATGATTCCCATTTACCTCCAGGTCTGGCGCAGCAGGCGCGAGAAGAGACCCCGAGAGGATGGTATCGTATCGGTCCGCTGTGATCAGGTTCTCCTCCCAAGGGGAATCAAAGCCATCGCCGCCGAGGGTTCCTGTTACCCAGGAATCAACCTCGTAGGCAAACGGCTCATAAACCAAAAGCGAAGCCTGGGCATTCGTATTCGAGAATGCCCAAGCAATCAGAGCGGTGGCGGCAAAGCGGCGCGCGCTTTTCAAGACAAAACTCATCGGGCGCGCACTCTGGTCGCACCTTACGGATTTACAACGAAAATTTCAGCGCCCGCGAACGAATAGATGTTGCTGGACTGATCTTCTCCCACGGCTGTCATTATCAGGATCAATGTTTTGCCTGCAGTGGACGACGGGAGATTCAGGTTTACCTGTGTGGTTCCACTCGGTGTCAGTTCCATTGCGTAGGAAGTGCTGCCTCCCGGGAAAACCGCCAATGGGGTCGTTGACACAGTGATCGGTGTCGTGGTCCCGGAAGTGATATCCGTAACCTCGTAACATTTTGCGGTTCCGTCCGCATAGTCCACTCCTGTCGGCCAGAAGCCCGACTCGATCGAGAAGTAGAATGGGACATTGGTCCCGGTCGGCACGGCAGTCTTTGGCTTGGTCCGGACGGTCTTTTTTCCTTTGGCCGAAGGCGTCGGAGAGGCCGCTTTGACAATAAGGATCGGTAATTCTCCTTGGACCTGCTTAGATCTCCCCCGGCCCGGAGGCTTCGGCTGAATTTCCAAGGGCCGGCCGTCCGCACCGCGTGCGACTGTCGCCGAACCTGAGCGCTCCGGCGCAATACAACCGGACAGACCTCCAGTGCTTAAAGCGCCGCACAACACGATAACACACAATCCAAGATTCCGTTTCATGACAAAGGGTGGTTGACAATCACCCGTGTGACGGCTTTCGCCGCTGTGTTCAACGCCTTTTTGCGGCTTCAAGCTCTTTCATCCGCGCTTTTCCCATTAGCTGTCCTTCCTGACGCAATACTTCATAGCGCTCGGCAGGCAATTCTGAGGAAAGATTCCCAAGCACCTCCAGATGAATACCGTGCAATTCGTCGTCCTCTGCTCCGTACTGTTTTTCCATCCAAATGCTTGCACTGGACAGACGTACCGCCTCCTCGATGTCGCCCTCCATACGCGCCAGCAATGCAAAATTCATGAATGAGTAAGCGATCGACTCCGGACTCTTCTCTGCAGCTGAGAGTCGCATCGCCTCCTGAAAGTACACCCTCGCCGTTTCATAGCTGCCGCTCATGCAATGAGCCAGACCGAGGTGCCCGATGGCTTGCCGCGCATAATACCAGTCCTCGAGCGGGCGGAGAATTTCCAGAGCGCGTTCGGCGTAATCGATAGCCGCGCTCGGGTTTCGCTGACGGATGGTCAATCCCGCAAGCATGCAAAGGCAATGCGCACGCATCTGCTCTTGGGTCCCAAGCTTCAGGTATGCCTCATGCGCTTCCGTGAGGTATCTCTCCGCATCCTCCAGCGCATTCTGAGACATCGCAGCCAGCCCCACGTTTGCCAGCATACCGGGGAGATTCCGCTGATTGTCACTCTCCCGGCAGATCTCCACTGCCTGCTCGAAATAGGCCCGGGCCGCAGCTCGATCACCAACACGATTTGCCATGTATCCGGCGGCATTCGCCGCACACAGGCGTACCAGCGGTGATGCGCCCTCCGCTTTCGCCATGTGCCGGGCCAGATGCGCACGCGCCTCTGTGTGATAACCGCGAATGGACCAGAACTGCACAAGATCTGATGCAATCTGAAGGCCAATCGTGTCGGTACAGGTATCCGCGAGAATCGCACGAAAGTTGTCGTGCTCAGTCTCCAGCCGATCCAGCCACTTCTGCTGATCTTTCTTAAGCAGCTCCCGCTGAGCCGTCTCGGCGAGAGCCATGTAAAAGAGCCGGTGACGATGGGTGATCGCATCCGCATCCCCCTTCGCTTTCAGCCGCTCCTCCGCATATTGGCGCAAGGTCTCCAGCATCCGGAAACGCATCATCTCCCCGCTCTCCTCGGCAACGATCAGCGAGGCGGAGCGCAGCTCCGAGAGCGCACGCAGGATATTTGCACTCACCTCTCCCAGACCCGGCACCGCTGCCACCGCTTCCGCTCCATCGGCAGTCCACCCGCCCCGGAACACGGAGAGGTTCGCAAAGAACTCCCGTAGCGCCGGGGGCAGATGCTCAAAGCTCCAGTCAATCGCCGCCCGCAAGGTGCGGTGCCGCGCCGGAGTGGCTTCATCGGCTGCGCTGAGCGCATCGAGGCGGCTGCCCAGAGAGCCCAGGATCTCCTGGGGTGTACTCACATCGGCCCGCGCGGCTGCAAGCTCCACGGCCAGCGGCACCCCATCGAGCCTGCGGCAAAGCTCCCCCACCGCAGCGGCATTGCGCTCGTGCAGGGTAAAGGAGGAGCGGGCAATCTGTGCCCGGTCAACAAAGAGCTGCACACTTTCCACCCCGGCCAGCTCCTCCGGGGTGTCCGTCTCCTCCGGGACCCGTAGCGGCGGCACCGGGTACTCCCGCTCCCCGGGCAGATGCAGCCGCTGACGGGAGCTGATCAGGCAGCGCAGCCCAGGCACGGAGGCCAGCAGCTTCTGGATCACCGGCGCGCCGACTTCCGCGAGCTGTTCAAAGTTGTCGAGCACCAGCAGCGCCGGTTCCCTGCCGAAGAAGGTGGCGATCTGCTCCTCCGGTGAAGCGCTCGCATTCGGATCGAGCCGCAGCGCCTGCGTGATCTCCCGCGCAATCGCCTCCGCCTCATGCGTCTCCGCCAGCGCGATGAAGAACACCGCATGCGAAAACTCCGCGAGCAGGCTCTCGGCTGCGACAAGCGAAAGCCGCGTTTTCCCCGTGCCGCCGGGGCCGGTCAGCGTCACCAGCCGTCCGCCCTCCCGCGCCAGCAGCAGCTCGCGGATGGCAGCGATCTCGCCGGTGCGTCCGACGAACCGGGTCGCCGCCCGTGGCAGGTTGTGGGTGTAAGCCGGGACGGCATTTGGCACAGGGAAGGAGCGCTCCGGCATTCCGGGCCAGTGGACCTGGAAAAGTTGTTCGGGAGCGGGCAAACCCTTCAGCCGGAAACGGCCCAGCGCGCGGCAGGGGAAGAGGCCATCCACGGCTCGGGCCACCTCGGCGGAACAGACAATCTGCTCGCCATGAGCCGTATCCCGCACCCGGGCCGCCCGGTTGATCACGATCCCGCGGTACTCCCCGTTCTCCTTCGGCTCCACCTCCCCCGCATGCAGCCCCATGCGGATGCGCAAAGGTTCGCTCACCACCGGCCACTCACAGCCGCTCAAGGCCCGCTGCGCCGCCGCCGCACATTCCACCGCCCGGCGTGTCTCGGCAAAACTCACCAGAAAACCGTCCCCGGCTTCCACCAGTTCCTGCCCGCCATACTCTCGGATCACCTCCCGGATGGTGGCATGATGCAGATCCAGCGCCTCCCGGAACTCCTCTCCATAGCGCTCCCAGAGACTCGTGGAACCCTCGACATCGGTGAACAGAAAACAGCGGTACACCGGGGCGGGAGCCGCGGGGACGGTCGATGGTCCGTTTTGAGCGGCAACTGCTTCACGATCAGAGGTCTGGGTCTGCATGAGCGTGCGGGAGGAGGAGCGCTGACGTTGTGCTCATCGGGTACATACCGCAATAGGAAATTGAGGGGGCGGGAAGGGCGCTTGCGCCGTAGCGCAGTCATCTTGACTGCGGGTGACCGGAGCATCCCTGCTCCGTGGCCTGCGCGCTTTCTGCAGATGTTTACGGAAAGCCCCATACTCGATCCACCTACGGAAAAGCTCCAAAATATGCCCGGCGAAGGAAAAACCGTTAGCCGTGAGGGTTTTTCCCTCGTCGATGAGGTTCAAACCTTCGCGGCGAAGGTCCCCCACTGCGCAACGAGGGTTTTACCCTCATCTGCGAGGGTAAAACCTTCGTCCGGCACCGGGTGAGCCTCGCGACGAGGGTCAAACCCTCGTCGATGAAGGTCAAAACCTCGCAGCGCACCTCCGGTTTCGGCAAACGAGGGATAAACCCTCGCGTCTGACGGTTTTTCCTTCATCGGCACTTTTCCGGTTGTGAGCGGGAGCGAACCGTAGCGTCAGGCGGCTTGGGTGCGCCACAGAAGAAGCCGCGCAGTGTGCATCCCGAAGGGATCGAAGGAGATTAGCCGGTGGTCGCGCGAGGAACGAGCGCTACCACCGGAACGGCATGCAT
>CBINJX010000512.1:0-4649 GCA_966251085.1 uncultured Verrucomicrobiales bacterium | reverse complement strand
CACCCTCCCTTCCACACGAGCGTGTACCTGAAGCAGTACATCCGTGTGCCCTTCCGCCTCAAATACGTCGCCGACGACGTGAACACGAAGGACCCATCGAAGAGCGAATTTCAGATTAATACCCTGGATGTCCGCACTCCTTCGACCTTCCTGAGGATCGGCCAAAACATTCCGCGAACCAAATTCAAGCTTGAGAAGTTCGAGGCAAAAACGGCCGTCAATCCCAGCACCGGTATTGAGGAAGACGTCTCCGAACTCACCGTCGTGAACACCGAAACCGGCGACAGCGTAGTACTTGTAAAGAACCGCGTCACCGATTCTCCGGACTCGTACGCACTGTTCACCTACGAGTGGCCTGAGCCGGATCAACCGATTCAAGTCAAGAAGCTCCAGCAGTTCGTTCTGCTGCCTAACAAGGATGCACGCTATAAGCTCCTTGACATCAAAGAGACGGAAGCCCTAATCGAGCTACCTTCCGGCGAGAAGTACACCGTCACGCCACCTCCGGGGGGATCCTCTACCGCAAATTAGAGGCTCGCCGGGGCACCACCCTTCAGTTCCCGTGCGGCGCTCCTACCCAAGAGCGCCGCACACGCCCATGAACCACACCCTTAGTCTGACCCCAACCCACGCACTGACATGATGAAACCCCCACTCGGAACGACCATCGCCTCGATTTTGGGCGTTGCGGTCATTACCCCATCGACACTGATCACCCCGGTCCTGGCTGGGGAGAACGGCGCCTCGGGGTATCGCCGGACCACGACGACGGAGAGCGTTGTCGAGCGCGAAATTGTTCGTCGCCGTGATTACCTCCAGCGCGGTCAAGCTGCCATCGAAGCCGGCGACGCCGCGATGCGTGCCAAGGACTACGAGACCGCAGTCGCTCAATACAAACTCGCTGCCGACCTGATCCCTGATTCGGCAGTCTCCTCCCGTCTTTATCGCGACGCTGTCGAAAGCTTCGGTGACGCAAGCGTCCGCCTCGCGGAACAGCGGATCGCCGAAGGCCGCTACGGTGACGCAGAACTCCTCCTCCGCACCGTCCTCAGCGAGCGCTACGATCCAAACAACCGTCGCGCCCAGGTCATCCTGCAGAACCTCGAGGAGCCCGGCTTCTACAACAAAACGATCACGCCGAAGTTCCGCGCCAATGTGGAGCAGGTGAAGCAGTTGTTCGTCGAAGCGAAAGGCTTCTTCGACACCGCGCGTTGGGACCTCGCTTACAAGCGTTGCGAGCAGATCCTCAATATCGATCCGTACAACATCGCTGCACGGAAGCTCCAGGAGGAGATCAACCACAAGCGTTACGGCTACGCTGAGCACGGGTACAACAATACTCGTGCTTACATGATGTGGCAGATCCAGAAGGCTTGGGATCGCCCCGTCCGCAAGTTCGGTGCACCGCAAGGCGGAGTCATCATCCAGGACACGATCCAGCCGGCACTCACTCAGCGCATCCAGCGGAAACTGGAGCGGATCATCATCCCTCGCCTCGAGTTCCGTGAAGCGACAGTGCGTGAAGCGATCGAGTTCCTCAAGAAGAAGAGCATTGAGCTCGACGATCCGAATGAACCAAACCGCGGCGTTAACATCGTTCTGAAGCTCGACACCCCGGTCACTTCACTTGCGCCTCTTCCCGACGTAGCTCAGCCTCCGCTGATTCCTGGTTTGGAGCCGGTTCCCGGCGCGGGCGCAGCTCCAGCACCCGCAGCGCCGATCGCTGGTGGCAGCCCGGGCGAAGCACGCATCACGGTCTCTCTCGCCAACATCCCACTCGGCGAAGCACTCCGCTACGTCACCGGACTGGCAAACCTGAAGTACAAGGTTGAGCAGTACGCCGTCTCCGTCGTTCCGCAGGGCACCCCGACTGAAACTCTGGTTACCAAGGAGTGGAAGGTCCCGCCGGGCTTCCTGAGCACGGTTCCTCAAGCCGGAGGACAGGCGGATCTCGGCGCTCTCGCTGTCGCCCCTGGTGGGGACGCAAGCGGTGCCGGAGCCGCTCTCGGCCGCCGCGCTGAAGCAAAGGACTTCCTCTCTGCTCAAGGCGTTGCATTCCCTCCGGGAGCTTCCGCCATCTACCTCCCGAGCAGCTCGAAGCTGATCGCTCGCAATACGCAGGAGAACCTCGACCTCATCGACGCGATCGTCGAGGCCGCTCAGACCAGCGGTCCGATCCAGGTCGAAATCGAATCCAAGTTCGTCGAAATCACGCAGAATAACCTGAAGGAACTCTCCTTCGATTGGTTGATCGGGCAGTCCAACTTCCCTGGCCAGGGTAGCGTCTTCGTCGGCGGCGGTACTGCAGGTACAGCTCCGGCCGTTGATCCGAACAACTTCCCGTTTGTCGCTCCCGGCAACCTCCCGGTTGGCGGTTCTACGATCAGCTCGGGTCTGCGCAGCGGCAGCCTGGCAATCAGCCAGAATGCAATCGATGCACTCCTCTTCGGCATCGCTGGAAACTCGGCCCTCGCTCCGGCAACGGCGGCAGTCGCAGGCGTCTTCACCGATCCGCAGTTCCAGGTAGTCATTCGCGCTCTCAACCAGAAGAAGGGCGTTGATCTCCTCTCTGCTCCTCGCGTGACCACAAAGAGCGGTCAACGTGCGGTGATCGAGATCATCCGCGAATTCCGTTACCCGACCGAGTTCGACCCACCACAGATCCCGCAGAACTTCGGCAACCAGAACGGTGGAACAACCTTTATCCCGACTGGTGGCGGACTGAACCCGCTCGTCGGACAGCAACAAGAGTCGTTCCCTGTAACGCCGACAACCCCGACTGCATTCGAAACCCGCAACACGGGTGTCACGCTCGAGGTTGAGCCAGTGGTTGGTCCGGACAACTACACGATCGACCTGAACCTCGTTCCGCAGGTCGTGGAGTTCGAAGGCTTCATCAACTACGGAAGCCCGATCCAGACGACTTCGACGAATGCTCTCGGCCAATCGATCACGAACGTCATCACACCGAACGTGATCAACCAGCCGATCTTCTCGACTCGTAAGGTCACCACCAGCGTGAGCATCTTCGACGGCCAGACGGTCGTTCTCGGCGGTCTCATGCGTGAGGACGTCCAGAAGGTTGAGGACAAGATCCCGCTCCTCGGCGACATCCCTCTGATCGGCCGCCTGTTCCGCTCTAATGTGGATCAGCACCTCAAGCGTAACCTCGTGATCTTCGTCTCCGCACGCCTCATCAACCCTGCCGGCGAGCCGGTGCATGCTGAGGAGGAGAAGGAAGAGATCGTTGAAACCCTTGCCGTACCGGAAGTGACCACTCAGGAGCTTCCGCTCTTCCCTGGCAAATAATATACGGCCGTGGCCGTAATCGGGATTACCGGAGGTATTGCCACCGGGAAATCTAGCTTCGTCCGGGCACTGCGCGAGCAGTTGCCCGGCGAATTTTTTGATGCGGATCAATCCGCGCGTGAACTCCTTGCACACGATCCCGATGTCCGCATCGCCGTGCAGCGGGAGTTTGGAAACGACATCTACGATCCGGCCGGCAATCCCGACCGGATCCGTCTGCGAGAGGTGGTCTTTGCTAATGCGGAAAGCAGGCGGCGATTGGAAGCAATCCTCCACCCTGCGATCCGAGCAAGCTGGACAAGCCGGGCTGATAAACACCGGCTTGCAGACACTCATTTTTTCGTTGATATTCCGCTTCTGTTCGAGACCGGAACGGAGGCACACTTCGATCGCATCGTCGTAGTCGCCTGCACGGCTGCTACTCAGCACCGCCGTTTACTCGAGCAACGAGGTCTGAGTCCGGAACTCGCCAGGCAAATTCTTGGCGCCCAGCTCGACCTTGGCACCAAGATTCAGAAAGCCGATCACCTCATTTGGAATGACTCAACCGTCACGTCACTCGACGGACAGGCCCGCCTTTTCGCTGGCTGGCTAAGGAAATATTATGGCTGAAGCTCCCGAAACTAGACCCGAAGCGACTGCCGCCGCAGAGCTTACAAATTCTTCTTCGCCTGCCCCCGCCGCGAAGGAATCTCCTACCGCAGCCGTTTCAACTCCCGCCCCCGCTCCTGTCGAGATCCCGAAGGAACTTTGGCTGGATGAACTAAACGCCGCCCCTCTCCACGAACTTCTGGAGCGCGCGGAAGCGATGCACCTGCGGATCAATGCGGACAAGACGCGCCACCACATTGTCTTCGAGTTGGTGAAGGCCTACGCCTCCAAGGGTGCCGAGATCTATGCAGACGGCATTTTGGAACTCTCCCAGCAGGGCACCGGTATGCTGCGCTGGCCTCGCTTCAACTTCCGCTCTCTCCCTCAGGATATTTTCGTCCCTGTACAGGTGGAGCGCCAGTTCAGTCTCCGCAACGGCAACCAGTTGACCTGCAAAGCGCTGCGAATCTTGCGATCGACGTGGAATCGTCCGCAGTCGAACGCGAAGTCGTTCCGGGATCGAAGTCTCAGCCACTTCCTCATCGAGGGAGAAATCAAGCGGAACAGTTAGTAAACAAGCTTGCAGGCGGACCGGCACTTCCACCTCGGAAACGTCCTCATCCAGGTGGGCATCTGGCCACTGGCAGATCTCTTTCAGGCGCGCAGCGAGCCCCGATGGAACACCAACGGTTCGAAGCTGAGCATCGATCAAAGCTTCACGATCTTTCATGCACTTACAGTCGTACTAT
>CBINJX010000511.1:0-4650 GCA_966251085.1 uncultured Verrucomicrobiales bacterium | reverse complement strand
TGACGGACGCCTCGAGCGAGCTCAGTAGAGCGTAGAGAGTTGTCTGGCCGGTGATTCACGATCGTATTCAGCGCCGTCGATTTCGTGGTCGGTCAGCGATTCCAGAATGGCACCTGCACTTGGCACATTCGGCCGCCCGGCGCGCTCGGTCACCTGCCACAGCTTCGAGCGGTGAATGGCGCGGGCGCACTGGAAAAAGACGGATTCCACCTTGATGACCAGCACGCACGTGGGCAGGCGGCCTTCCACGGAAAACCTTTCCAGCAGCTTCGGGTCAATGCTGATGGTCGCACGTCCATTTACGCGCAGCGTTTCGCCCACGCCGGGGATGAGGAACAGCAACGCCATTCGCGCGTCAGAGAGCAGATTGCGCAAGCTATCCGCCCGATTGTTCCCGCGGCGCTCGGGCATCAACAACGTCTGCTCATCCTGGACGACCACGAATCCCGGAGGATCGCCCCGCGGCGAAGCATCCAGTCCGTGTGGTCCGCTCGTGGCCAGCACCGCGAAAGGCGACGCTTCGATGAGCGCTCGGTAGAGTGGATGCACGAAGGGAACTTCCTTTTTCAGGGAGGCCTCGCCGACCTCGCCGAGGAGCGCAGCAAGCTGCTCCGTTGTGCGGACGACGTATTGCTGAGCTGCGGCTGTCATTGGGGGGTGAAATGCCTGCGATACTTCACAAAAGCGAGCTTGGTGTCGCTGGTGAATCCGCAGCGGCGGAAGAAGGAATGGGCTGCTTCGCGAGCAGCGCTACTCATGAGCATGAGCTTGGTGCACTGGTGGGTGAGTGCCAAATGTTCGACGTGAGCCAGTAGCATGCGACCGATGCCGCTGCCACGCGTCGCCTGCGTGACGACCACATTCTCGATGATGCCAAAGGGCTGGGCGCGATACATGGCATCCGGGCAGATGGTGAGGAGAACGGTGCCGCACACGACCCCACCGGACTCGGCGACAAGGAGAAAGCTCGCCGGCGACTCGTGTCTATCCCCGGGGTCAGGTTGTGAATTCACACGCCTGCTCCCTTTGGATGCCATCCAGATGCGTGACTGATGTGAATTCACAACCTGACCCCTGTGTGCGCGGAGATGATCGCCGGAAGGTGGGCCAATGGTCAGAAAGCGCGACTCAAGAGCGTTCATTACAGGATGCGCGAGCGACGCCTAACGACCCCAAGTTAGGCGACGTTGGGTTTACGGTTGCTCCGACTGCATTTCTTTGACGGCGGCGAGTTCTCGATCGAGCTTCGCACGCTCTGTCTTCTTTAGGGCGAGTTGTTCGGAGGTGAAGCGTTCCTGCTGAATCTCGGCGTCGAGAGTCCGAATGTCCGCTTCGATAGCCTTAATGGTTGCGGTCAGGAGGTCTTTGGGTGCCTCCGGCTGCGGAGTGAGCTCGGGACGCAGCACAGCAGCCAGTGCGAGAGCGTCGTTGTAGTCGCCGGGAGGGTTGCGTGCGATGGCAGCGTGAATGAACTCGGAGTAGTCCGGCACCGATGCAGTGACGCCGTCGGTCGAGGTAACGGCAGCCGCCGGTGTGGAAGCGCGCTCTGTGGTGACCTGCTTACGTGTGCAACCAGCCAGGGCGATCACAAAAGCGAGTAGTAAAAGATTCGATTTCACGGGATGTGTGCGAAGTCGCCTAACGAGCCGAGCATGAGCGAAACGCGGAGCAGTTCGACTCGATGCCATTGTTAGGCTCAGGTTCATTGCGCTCGCGTCCTGGTAAGAAGAAGGACGTGTCCGGTAATCAACGAGCTTCCGGTTGCGAACAGATAGGGTTTATCCAACTCCAGAGCGGCAGTTGAGCGATGAGTGGTGTTGCTTTTGGCAGAGTCCCACCGCAGGAATGAGAACTCCAAAGGATGCGCCCCATCCTTCTGAGCGTGCAGGACGCCGGCAAGAACGCAAAGCCCGCCAGACGGAACATCATACCTCGCGAAGAACTGAGCATCCACGCCAACTCTCGCTCGTATGTCTGGCTCCCGCGTGGGAACTTCGGACGCGTTAGTCCAGAAGCGCAATTCATAACCGACCGTCTGCGGTGACTGCGACTTGACGCCGTCAGCACTCAAGCCCCTCACGGTGCTAAGGATGCAGAAAACGAGCAATAGAGCTTTCATCGTGTTCAGCCGAGGAGCCTAACTCTGAATTCGGGCACAGACCATTTCGATATTCTAGCCTTCCTCCCTATAGCCTGTCGAGTTACGCGCATCCATGGGCGAAATAATTGCCGAAGGCCGCGGAGGGTCACAAGGCGAAACTCCTCGGTCCGCCTGCGCTGCGAGCAGCTATGGCGCGGCACGCCAACCTTCAGCCCCTTGCACTTCCAGGACGCCGCATCCGCGCAGATCGTCTGGCCGCATCCCATGAGCCTCTGGCGTCCAGAACCACCCATTTCCACTCCGGACCCGAACGTTTGGCCTCAGACACCGAAGCGTTGGCCATTTGCTGCGAAGCACCGGCCTTTTCCTGCGAAGCATCGCGGAAAGTCTGCAAACGATGGCAGAAAGTCTGCAAAGCAGTGCAGGATTTTCGCAATCAATCGCAGGAAGTCTGCAATCGTTTGCTCCCATTCCTCAATCGTTTGCACCCGGAGGGGAATCGTTTGCCCCAAATGGCCAAAGCTTTGGCCCCCGAGGCCAGACGTTCGCATCCCGGGTGCAAACGATTGCAGCTGCTCTGCAATCGTTTGCAGGAGAAGTGCAATGCTTCTCAGACCTTCTGCAATCAATTGCAGGATTTCTGCCATCGATCGCAGGGTTTCTGCGATGCTTCGCACTCCGGCTGCGGTGCTTCGAGGCATTTGGCCAATGCTTCGGTGTCCAGGTGCGAATGCGTTGGCACTACCCCCACCGGCTTGGCCCGGCTCCCCGCAGCTTCGGCCGGCGAGGCCAATCGTTTACACAGGTTCGCCCGCTTTTGCCAGCATTTGCCGCGCGTTTTCCAGGAGTTGCTGACGGAGGGACTCGGGTTCGAGCACGGTTGCCTCCCCGCAATAGCTCATCAGCATCCGCTCCAGCTCGGGGTTGATGTACACCGTCATGGTCAGCTCGTGGCCGCCATCTTCCGTGGGGGTGATCTGCTGGCTGGGATGATGGATGCGTTCGCTGAAGAGGCGAACTCCCCTCGGGGTGAGCCGCAGCCGGATCTGCTCGGGTTTATCGCCGCCATAGACGCCGATGCTGTGCTGCAGGTGCTCCTCGGGGTCCGTGTGTCTTTCGCCTTTCTCGAAGAAGTTCCCGGTGGCGCGCACCTGCTGCATCCGGAGCGGGAGAAAGCGACGGGTTTCGCCACGGGCGGGATCATAAGCAGAGAGATACCAGATCCCGTCGCGCACCAGCAGATGGTACGGCTCCACCCGGCGCAGCTCCCCGTGCTCGCGCTGCAGGCCGGAGTAGAAGAACTCCACTTCCTCGTGGGCCATGACCGCCTGGCTGAGCGTCTCGAGGATATCCGGGGCGACACGCGCCGGGGTGATGGTGGTGCGGAAGGATACGACTTCCGCCAGGGCGTCCCAGGAGACCGCGAGTTTCTCGTGGAGACCTGCGGAGAGCTTTTTGAAGGTGGCGCGCATTTGTGCCCCGAGCTGTGTGCCTTGGAACATGGTGAGCATCTGTTCCAGCATGCAGATGCCGAAGAGATCGCCCTCGCTGTAGTGCATGTCCGGCAGTGGAGGCGGCTCCTTGGTGTAGTAATAACCGCCCCGCACCGGATCACACGCGATCTCGTGGTTCAGCCGGTTGCGCATGAAATCGATGTCGCGCCAGATGGTGCTGACGCTCGTCCTGAACCTCTTTGCGAGCCAGGTGGCGTTTGGCCGTTTGCCCGCCCGCAGGAGGGCATCGATCTGGTGAACCCGTACGATGGCCTGGCGATTGCGCGCCGTGGGGAGCGGGGTGCTTCTTTTCTTCTTTTTCTTCGCCGCCGCCGAGGAGGGGCGAACTTTTTTCAACTTTTTAGGGTGGTCTAGCACAGGATGACAGAGGGGGGTGTTTATAATGAAAGGCGTCGCAGTGATGCGGCATGTGAAACCTAACAATAACAACCTGTAATCCACTATTCATTATGTTTATCGATCGTATCGACCTCTCCCTCGCCTCCGAAGATCTCACCGGCCTCGGCGGCAACTTTACCTCCATCGAGCAGTTCCTGGCCACGCTCCCCGTGGTCAGCAACATGGAGCGCAAATACCTGAGCAAGCTCGGGATGAAAAATGAGGGGCTCGCCCTGCGGATCATCGAAGCCGGCCGGCTTCATCCGGACGTACTCTCCCGCGGAATCGACTTCGCGAAGATCGATCGGGATCTGATTGCCCGCGCACAGCTGTTGGGTCCATTGAACCGGGCGCAGCATGCGGTGACCCGCCTCCAGGATGTCCGCCTGCTGCTGGGTGTGGACCTGTATGCTGCGGCGCTCTCGATCTACAACTCGCTACGGCGCAATGCGCAGACGGCAAGTCTGCGAGCCATCGTGGAGGAGCTGAGCCAGGGATTTGCACGCCCTCGCCGTAATCAGACGACGGAGCCGGAGACGCCGACGGATAGCGGAAGCGGCTCGGGGATCATCGTGCCGTAAGCACAGTAAGATCGTGTAGAGGCGGCTCTGTCCCGAGCTTCGAGCGAGGGACGTGCCGCCTCCAATCTTTGGTGTG
>CBINJX010000510.1:0-4650 GCA_966251085.1 uncultured Verrucomicrobiales bacterium | reverse complement strand
CCATGTTCAGTCCCTCAATTCGGGAAGCGACGTCCGCCTGCACCAGCCTGCGGAACTGCTCAGAATCGAAGGACGAACTGCCCTGACCAAGTTCAACAGCAGAGATCAGGTCCTCACGCAACTTGGGTTCCGCATGTTCGATCAGCCGAGCCAGCCGCCGCGGGTCCGGAGCACGGAGTAGCAGACGCAAACAGGCACGCCACTCGGTGATGATCACCGCGACATAAGCGAGACCACTCAGCGTCCATCGCATCCAGTCATCGAGGATGAATAGATAGTCCACCATCGCGACCAGCATCATCGAGGCAAGCAGCATCGCGAGGGCTGCAAAGATGCCGCGCAGAATGATCAGCTTTCGCCGCCGCTTACTGAACGCTTCGAGCTTCTGAAGAATTACGGGATCGAGTCCTGAGCTCATGGGAACGAAGGTAAGTATCTAACTAATTACAAAAGCCCGACGCGTTTGCGCACGATCCACTCAATCGTGAGCAGTCCGATGAGCGGCACGAACCACCAGTAACTCTGCCAGAGAACAGTATCCCGCTCGATAACACGCCCTTGGCTCATCGGCGCCAGGAGGTCGAGCAATTGCGGCAATTGTTCCTCGCGGAGATACTGTCCGCCACTCACACTCGCCACCTGCTTGAGCAATGGCTCGTTGGCATTCAACTGTGCAAGCTCACCTGTTTCACGTGGTTCCACCTTGAATTGTGTACGCGCCCGGGAATCCCGATCGGCAATCGCGACAGACTCGACGCCGACTTCGTAATTACCCGGCTCCAATGCTGCCGTACGGCCGCGAAAAAGTCCGCCAGCATTCTCGTCCGCGGAAAGGCGAATGGTCGCGACGCGAGTTCCATCCTTGTAAAGGATTGCATCGACCACGGTGTTGGTGACCGGCTTACCCTCGCCATCGCGGAGTCGAACCCGGAGATCCGCCGAATCACCCGGGCGATAGGTAATCGCACCAGCATCGAGTGAGATGAGTTTATCGCGAACGGCGAACGGGAGCTCCGCAATCCAGTTTGCAACCTGATTCCAATACTTCACGTGGTTCTGATCGGCGACTTCGTAGCGCCAGCGCCATGAATCATCGAACGCGTGATACAAAACCTTTCCGGCGCCAAACGGCCGCGCAACCACGGCAGGAACCCGTCCTTGAGCGCCCGCAACCTCTGCTTCCACCAACACCTCCGAGCCGGGCAAGGGCGTGGCGCCCGAGATCCAATGTGGCACGACCAATTGTTGCCAGAGTTCCGTGTTCTGCGCCCGCTCGGGCAATAGAGCAAAAGCTGCCAACGACTGGGCCCGTTCACCAAGAACCAGTCGCTTCACCTGATCCCGGACCGGGTTCCTCTTCCATTCAACCGGCAACAACGGACCGAGAGGCGTCTGCACGAAATCCTTCAAAACCCCACGAGCGCCATCGATGAATGCAATGGCACCTCCGCGCTGCGATACAAATTCGCTCAGCCATGTAAGCTCTTCCTCCTTGAAGAGCGATTTGGGCAGTTCGCCAAAGATAACTAGATCGTATGTCTGAAGCAGCGCTGGGTCGTCGGGGAACTGTTCGGGACCTTTTCCGCGGACTAAACCACCTTCACCCGCCGCGGACCCCGCAATGACCGTATTAATCTCCCATTGCTCGTCGCGTTCGAAGAGGTTGCGCAGATAACGTGTTTCCCATCGTGGACGTCCATCGAGCAACAGAATCTTGCGTCGCTGGGTAACCGCACGAACGCGGAGCCCCGCTTCATTGTTGCTGATCTCCCTCTCGCCATTCACCTGCGAGATGCTGACACGCATCTCCAGCGGGATGCCGGAAACTTCCATTCCCTCACGCTGCCCTTTCATGCGCTCCTTTGCGCTTTCACTGAGTGGAAAATCGAACGGGATCTTCCGCATCCCCTTGCCTTCGGTCTTGAACTCCTGTTCCCACAAGACTCGGGTGCCATCCTTAATGCTGACCGTGAAATTCTGCCCAACGGGCATATCGTCCTTCAGCGTTACCTGTCCGCGTACCCGATCCTCAACGAAGGCCGAATCCGGCGCCTCCACTCTGATCAGCGCGAGGTCTCTCGGCTTTGCCTGACCTCCAAAACCAACCGTGAAAACCGGCATCTGTCTTCCGGCCAGAATCTTCGCCACTTCGACGGGCGACTCACCCTCATTGTGTTGTCCATCGCTGAATAGAACCACTGCCCCCTGCTGTTCCTGAGCCTGACCGCTGCCAATGAAGGTTTTTACCCCGGTCGCAAGATCCGTAATATGCCCGGCGGGTTTCGGCAGTTCCGGCAAGAGGCTGGAGTCGCGCACGGTCGGCTGCCAAATCTTCTTCGCAGTGTCTCCGTCCAAGGCGAGAATCTGCACGTCATAGTTTTTTGCCAACTGGGCGAGGACCCCAGCTTCAGCACCGTCCAGGAGCATCGCCTGGAGACGCTGCCACCGGGGCAACGTGTCGAACTTTTGTAATGCAGAGGCAACTGCTCCATGGCCCCCCGCATCCAACTTCTTCCGGAAGGCTTCCGATATCTCATTTTTCCAGCGTTCCGCGACTTCGCTCAAGCGTGCGAGATCCTGAACCGCGCGCTTACGATCGTCGATCTGCCGCATCTCACGCCCAGAGAGTTCATGGGAAGGTTCGACCAATTCCTTGCCGAAAGCAGTAAGCCGCTCCGGGGCGAAATCGCCCGATTGCGTAAGCGCCTCACGGGCCTCGGCCATCTTGGTGGCGATGTCGGTGAGAATGCCGTTCCATTCAGAAGTTTCCACTTCCTGTGAAACCTTTGCCTTATCAGCAATTGTCTGAGCCTCACTGAGTAGATCGCTGGCTTTCGCGAGATCCATTTTTACCATCCCTTCACGAAGGAGCCCCAACCGCTCGAGAACGCGAATTTTACGCCCAGGCTCCATCGAGGCGTCCGTCAATTCCATACTCCTCGAGCCATCTACAAATAGGAGAAGTCTCGAAAGCTGGCCGATAACCTCGCGGTGATGCAATACCGGGCCGCTTAGCATCACGACAATCATTGCAACCGCTAATGCCCGGAGAGCAGGAAGAGTAATCTTAACCCAGGCTGGGAAGGCACGAACATCGCGACGATAGAGCACCCAACTGAGGATGCCCAAGATCAATGCGGCTCCCACTCCAGCCCACCAGGGCCAGTCACCGATAAATCGAAGAGTGGTCGAAGTCTGACTATTCATACGCTACCGCGCGCTCGTGCAAATTTCTGCTGTAGCAACAGCTCTAGGAAGGCGAGACCCAGCAATATCCAGAGAAGCGGCTTCCAGATTTCCGTTCCGAACCGGCGGGTATTTTCAACTTGTTCATACTCGGCCCCCGAGCGAACGAGGTTGACTCCGTGTGCTGCAGCAAGATCGGAAATCTCCTTGTCGCTCAGCTTCTGAAGATCGCTTTCCTTACGGGACGCATTGACGACAAAATGTACCTTTTGCCCGTCCGGTTGAGTGAGTGTGTACAGCCCAGGCTGCTGGGTCTTCCCGTACTCCACGACGCCGCGGTCTGCCTTCTTCTCGACCGGCACCTCAACGCTCGTTCCATCCGGCTTTTCGAGTACCACCTTCTTGCCTGCATCCTTGATAGAAAGGAAAGCTACCAGTGGCCGGCCGACGTCCAGGTTACGTGGCGGATAAATGGTCGATGCAAGATAAACGGCCAGGCGCTGCAGAAGCGGTAAATAAGAAGGCCGCATTGGCAGATTGCCCCAATCCGCATCGATGGCAGTCGAACAAAGAATGACTTTTCCCTCCCCGAACGAACGTTCGATCAGGAAAGCATCACCGTTGTCCAGGCGTGCAAGCGTGGTTGCCGGCGCAACGCCACTACCCGCCGGCGCCTCCTGAAGCTTAAACCAGAGCCGGATCGCCGAATCCGACAGGCTCCCGTTACGAGGATCGTTAAATAGCTCGAGCGCGGGATTGTCGTAACGCTCAGACAACACAGAAGCTGTGGGGGACTCTTCCTTGATATCTCCTCCGAGCTCTCCGATCCCTGCGGGAAGCAGTCCCTTTCCGCTCTTCCACATCTGATCGTTCCACCAGTTCGCCTCAATGCGATTGCCTGGAAAAATCAACAGCCCACCACCATTGCGCACAAACTCTTCCAGGGCGGCAAGCTGGCCGCCCTCCAGTTTGCGCACATTGCCTAGCACCACGACCGCAGCTTGCTCGAGAGCCTTACTATTTATCTCCTCTGGACGGATCACTTTTGAGGAGATCAGGTCGGCCATTTCAACACGTCCTGCACTGAACGGCTGCAGGGCAATTTCGGCGAAATCAGTTTCCCCTTTCAGCGGCTCCGGACTCGGATCTCCATTCACCAGCAACACGGGTAACTTCTCACGCACTGGCACGCTGGCGAGGTAGGTGTTGTCCGCCTTCAGAGGGTCCGCCTCAATACTGATCTCCACCACATGGGATCCGGGAGTATCGAATGTGTGAGTAAAAAGCACCTGCCCCTTTTCCCGCGGCCCGAGGGCTATCTGGGAAGCGGTCTTTTCCTTTCCGTCTACCTTCAGAAACACTCGGAGATCCGGATAGTTCGCATCGCCATAGTTGCGCAAGTTCGCTCGAATCCGGAACTTCTGTCCGACGCCGATCATCAGCTTTGAGAAGTCGAGAGATTCA
>CBINJX010000509.1:0-4651 GCA_966251085.1 uncultured Verrucomicrobiales bacterium | reverse complement strand
CGACCAAATGGTGGCTTTTTCATCGGCCTCAACGGTGCATTCCATCGAATCCGCGCTGACTCGGCCAGTGATCACAAGCGATCCGTCGAGTGTCAGAGAAAACTCATTCCCACTCACTTTTCCGTTCAGGATCTTCCGAACCGCGTTTTCCACGAGTGCGGTTCCGGCTAGCCGCTGAAACTTCTGCTCGATGTTGATCGCCTGCAAACGGTTCCCATCACTCATCCACTTTCCATTCAGGTTCGCAGGCACGATCCACAGCATCACTCCATTCGCCGCAATAGGAATGTACTCATCAGGTTCCCATTCCCCCATTTCAAAAGAATAGGTCACCACCCGCGTGCCCGGCTGGCACTCCGAGAGAATCCTCGGACGCAGGCGGATATTCAGAGAGTCGAGGAGATAAAGTGTAATGACACTTGCGGGGCTGAGGTTAGTAGAAAACAGGTCCTGCTGCCGGAATTCGATTAAAGTCGCTACGTCTGCAGCCCGAGCATTTGTACTCCCCTCTGCAAGCAGTGCGGGGTCAATGTCTACACCGATGCCGCGTGCACTGTATCTCCGGGCGGCAGTAATCAAGATGCGTCCATCCCCGCATCCCAAGTCATAAATTAGATCGTCAGATGTTACCCGCGATATCCTGAGCATCTCATCCACGACGCGTTCGGGTGTGGGGGTGAAGTGCACATCTGCATTAGGGTTCCGGATCATCACAGTTGGTGCGTAAAGCTATCGCCCCGCAGTAAAGCGGTGAACAAGGAGGTACGTCCAGATACCGATTGCAACTGTCAGGCCGCCGATGAGGAGCCAGATGTTGTCGGACATTCGTGGTGGCTGCGCTGCGTTTGCCTCGATCACAAGGAAGTGCATCGTCAGCACAAACAAAGACATCAGGCAGGCCAGCCAGATTCCTGAGTTGAAGAGAATACTGTACGTTTTTGCCCTGTGCTCCGGAGCCAACCAGTACTCGCGTCTGGGCAGATTGATGCCGGAATCCGGCACGAACCGCACAAAATAGAAGAGAAAGGCAATTGCCAGTGAGAGGCCGCAGCCGAGTGCCGCTGTTGTCCAAAGATAATCGACGCGAGATGACCATGCATCGGCAATACCGCTCGCATCGAAGTGCGATGCCACACGCTCGGGAAGGCGGTCAGAAGTCCACGCCAGCGCGACAATCAGTGCGGCATTGGAGAGCGCAAGAATCGAGAGCGGAGTTCGGGACGCTTTCACTGGAGTGCTTTTGGAGATGCGCGCTCGTCGCTAAAGAAAGCGAACGCTCCTCCGATGTGCATCGGCCCTACTCCTCTGGGGCGAGAACGTATGCAACCCGTCGGAGAGGTATCACCGACAACTGCAGAGTACACGATCAGGCATTCGCTCGGGGATTCCCCTCAGGTTTGGCAAACGCCTCACTTCCGAACGTATGAGGAGCCCTTTGGCGGGGTTTCGGACCATTCAGAATGCCGCTCCTCATGACTCTGCAATATGAGTACAACGCTACACGCGACAGAAACATCGAGGCAGACGCTTCGCAAGCTGCCTACCCGGGTTCGACCGGTAGTAGATCCCGCTGCAGTCGAAGTTCCTGCAGGATACACCGTCGAAGCGCTGGTGGCAGGGCTCTCCTTTCCTACCTGCCTGGAATTCGACGCCGATGGCACCCTCTTCATTGGTGAAGGAGGCAGCACCTGGCCTACTCGGCCATACCTCCCCGCAAGAATCCTGACATTGAGCCCGAAGGGACATCTCGATGTTTTTGCAACCGAACCTGAGTTTGCAGGTCCACGCGGTTTTGCGATTCGTAACGGCTCGCTATACCTCAGTACCAAGGGCGGATATTTCGCACGGATCATTCAGTACGATTTGAAGAGTAAGAAGCGCCACGTGCTGATAGATCAGATCCCAAGCGGCGGATGGCATGAGCCCGGCGGCCCGCTTTTCGGTCCGGATGGACTGATGTACTTCGCGCACGGATCGATTGCCCTGAACGGGACGGTGGAAGCGGCTGGTTTTACGGTGGACATCGCCAAGCATCCAAACGCCCACGACATCCCCGGGCAGGACGTCACACTCTCAGGCAATAACGTCTGGAGCCGCGATCCCCGTGCTGCCTTTCCCTTCCTGGCGGAAACGGGACCTTACAAACCATTCGGCACACCTGCAAAAAAAGGCGAGGTTGTAAAGGGTGAGAAGTTCTGTAGCACCGGCGTCTGGCGCTGTAAGCCTGATGGCGCTGACGTGGAACTCATTGCATGGGGTATCCGCAATCCATTCGGAATGGCGTTCAGCGAGGAGGGCGAACTCTACATTGCCGACAATGATCTCGAGGAAAAAGGAGACCGGGCAGTGGGGCAGGATCCTGACCGGATCTGGCATATCCCAAATGCGAAGAAACCTCATGGCTCGGTAACGACTCCGGACTGGTACGGTTTCCCCGATTTCTGCGGCGACGGTCTGCCCGTTTGGCACGAATCGCATCAACCCATCCGAGGAACGCCACCAAAACCGCTCCTGCAGGACCATCCCCCTCTCGCCGGGCCTGCGGCCTACCTCTTTGAACCTCATACCGCGCTCGGCAAGCTGGACTTCTGCCGGAGTGATGCTTTCGGTCCTAATCAGAAAGGTCGCCTGTTCCAGTGCCTCTTTGGCACCTACGCACCACTCAACTCCCCTCGTCCGGAACTTCTCAACAACGGTTTCGCGGTAGCAAGCATCGACCTGAGGACGAAGCAATGTGAACTATTCATGCGCAACAAAGAGCCCGGCCCAGCGTCAGCTCACCCTTCTTCCGGCGGGATAGAGCGGCCAGTGGACTGCAAGTTCAGCCCGAATGGGCGCAGTCTCTATGTTCTCGATTTCGGAGTGAACGCAGCAGACGAAACTCACGCAGTTGCATTCGGGCATACTGGTGTGTTGTGGCGGATAACCCGCCTATAAGAGTGCCCGGACAAAAAGGAACCACTTATGTCACAGACAGAATCCTTTAGCCCGATCCTGCTGGAACTGGACTCGGACAAATGGTCTGACTTCCTGGATCGCTGCGAAAACTGGTTCGACAATGTTGCAACGGTTCAAGCGGGCTTCCGCAAACTGGCCGAAGACACCCGCAAAAAGGTCAATGAACCGCACATTCAGAAGTTCCTGGAGGAAGTGATCGATACTGCAAAGCGTCATGAAGAAGCAGTAGCGGAGCTGTTTCGGATGATCGGTCGAAAGCCGGCAAATCACAAGATTGCCGGAACTGTCATTGCAAAGATGCGGGAGCTGACCGGCGACCTTTTAGATGCAACCGGCGGAGCCGCCTCAGGCTGGCGCGATATGCATCAGCTCTACCTCGCCAGCCAGAACGCGATCAGCGCATTTGGTGCAGCCGAGCAGCTAGGTTACGCCCTCGGGCTGAACGATGTCACTGATCTGACATTTGCAGTTGTAAACGAGAAGACCACTCAGCATCTGCTGATTCAGGAGCTACTGCTCGAGATGGCGGCAGTGGCAATCCTCTACGACATGAAGCCGTAGCACGACAAAAGGCGCCGCTAATTTTATGCACCTGCTGAAATGGAACGCTCAATCCTCGCAATCCAGTCACTCGGCGGTGCATTTAGGTCGGCATCCGTGAACCGCAGACGAAAACGGCTTTCGTCCGCGTCAACGAGTTCCGCCAGCCATGAACCGAGACCGCGAGCTCTCCGATCCACTTCGAGAATGAGATCAATGCCACCCGGATACGGTAACATCACAACATCCACCTCATCCAACCGTCCACGGAAAGCGCCTGAGTAGGGTTTCATCTCGATCTCTTGGACAAACGGCACATCGCGGCCAAGGTAACTTTTCTCGCATTTGGCGCGTACCGCATGGAATCCCAGATGTTGCATCGCATCCAGAATCCTCTGCTGTAGAGGACCGGGAGATACCTGAATGGGATCTCTGTCCTTCGGGTCTATCGCGAACTCGATATCCAAACTCGTTCGGAGCCAAACACGTTGTCCCGCTAATGTAAGCGGAGCGCTGTACGGCATTGGGATGGCAAAACGAGTGTCACGTCGCTCCCCCGGTTGGAGAGCCACCGCATCGGGCATGTGATATAAGGCCAGCGCACAATCACGGGTGTACTTATTGTCCCCGTGCTCTTCCGTATAATGCGTCATCACACTGATTTCGATTCCTCGAACGGTCTGATCAACCGCCCCCCCGTCAGGTAGATTGTCCCCGAAAGCTCCGCTCCGGGAACCACATGATTTGAGTCGAGGACGGCATCGATCTGTGCGGAACCAATTCCAACGGCAGAGAGGACCTTCTTCAGCATTGTCGTATGTGGGGTAGAGTTACGAGACCTGTGGGGGAGCCTCTTAGCATCCGCTGCAGTTCTGCCTACTCCTTTAGCAGAAGTGTCAGGGTATGTTACTCCGCCTGGAAGGCAACGTACACAACCGCCATCGGGAAGTGTAGGTTTCGCTTCTGCTGGGCGTTCCGCCTTTTGAAGGCCGTGACGAGGTTCCCAGAGAATGAACATCGAATCGCGCTAAACGCATTCCGGAACCCATCCTGAAGGCCAGCCCCTGAACCGCAGCGAGGCAGAGATCAGAGCATAAGAAAAAGCCCCACCCACACCTTTCGGTGTGAGTGGGGCGAAGACTCTGGCGACGTC
>CBINJX010000508.1:0-4657 GCA_966251085.1 uncultured Verrucomicrobiales bacterium | reverse complement strand
CGTCGGCTCGCGGATCGGCGAAAAGACGGTTGTAGATGTCCCGCGGATTAAACTCCTTTCCCAACGGCGACGCCGGTCCGCGCCACGAGATGTTTGTCTCATGCATGTTGCGGCTGTCCGAATCGCATCCCAGCTCCAAGGACGGCAATCGCGTGTCTCGGCCCACCTGGTTCGCGATGAGTTGGTCCACAGAGATATCCGTACAGTAGCCGCCACGATCTTTGTTATTGATCGGCGCGCTGCTCAGCCGGCGTGCTGCGCAGGAACTCCGCGATTTCGCAGCCGAGCGGATGGCCGTTGGCGCCCACCTCACCCTGGCGGGCGTTCAAACCGCTCAAGACCAGGACATGCTGCCGCACCGGTGCCAGCGCGGCGAGAGTCCTGCCCGGCTGATAATCCGTGCCTTCGCCTTTTGGAAGCCACTCGTCGTGGTTCACGCCGCCCGGGACAAATATGAACACCGAGCGCAGGGGCGGTGTTTTGGCGGGAGCGGCCATGATCTCCAACCATGGCAGGGCAAGCATGGCGCCTGCGCCCCGTAAAAAGGTCCGGCGGGAGAGTGTGCGTTTGTGAAGGACGTTCATGTCAGTGGGCCTCCGGTTGAGTTTTGAGGTATCGAAACGGATAGCTCTTCACGATCTCCGTGATGAGCGTGGAAAATCGGTAATCATTCGCCTCAGCTTTCCTCACAATGCCCTGTACGGTTGCAGTATCGTAGTATTCCACGGGGCGCCCGAGGGCGTAGGTAAACAGATGCTCGGTCAGGCATCGGACGAACTCGTTCCGTTTCGGCCCGCGCAGCATATCCTTAAGTCCAATCGGCCCATTGAAAGCCGTTCCATCCACGAGCGTGCCTGCAGGATCGATTGGAGCATTCCCCTCAGCATCCCGCCAAACTCCGATCGCATCGTAGTTTTCCAAGGCCAGCCCCGGCGGATCGAGCCGCGCGTGGCAGGACGCGCAAGCGGGGTCGCTGCTATGACGCGCTAATTTCTCGCGGATGGGCAGACCACCCTCCACCACCGGCGTTGCATCGAGATTCGGGACATCAGGCAAGGGCGGTGGCGGCATCTGCCCAAGTACCACTTCCAGAAGCCATTTGCCGCGTTTGATAGGGTTGGTGTGCGTGGTATTGGAGGTCACCATCAAGGTGGCTCCGGAAGTGAGGATTCCACCACGGCGACGGTCGGTGATCGGATACCGCAGCCATTCCATGCTGTTCGGGCGACCGCCAGCGGTGGCCGGGCGGTGCTCAATGCTGTAGACGTTACAGAGTGTGATGTTCAGCCACGTGAAGTCGGGATCTACCAGATCCAGGACGCTGCGATCCTCCGCCATCACGGTCCCGAACAGCAGCAGTATCTCAGAGGCCAACGCTCCATTGAAATTTTTCAGCCGGTTGTTGAACTTCCCCAGCACCGACGCATCGGGCGCATGGCTCTGGATGTCCTGGATTCGCAGCCACTGTCGTGAAAAATCCTTGATGAATTCCTCAGCCCGCCGATCTCGCAGCATGCGCAAGGCTTGCGCAGCCAGCGACTCGGGATCGCGTAACTTGCCAGCATCGGCGGCGCGACTCAGTTCCGCGTCAGGAATCGTGTTCCAGAGGAAATAGGATAGGCGCGTTGCCAGTTCGTGATCGGTCAAAGGCCGCACTCCGTCCTTCTCCTCGTTCGCGACACCCCACTCCATGCGGAAGAGGAATTGTGGCGCGACCAGGATGGCCCGCATCACCACTGCCATCGCACCCGCCCGGTCTTCCCCATTCTTGATCGCCAGATCATAGAAGCCTGAATAACGCGCCACTTCTTCCGGCTCTGGCGGACGGCGGAACGCGCGTTTCAAGGCGTCGACGATCACCATCCGATCGATCTCCGTCGGATCTCCGGAGCTCTGCTGCTGTGTCTTCGACCGCCGCCCAAAAGCTTTCCGCACATCGTCTCGCGCAGTGAGCTTCTCTGCCGCGTCGAAGTACTTCTCCATCAGGAAAGGCGGCAGGTTCAGTGATTCCGCGATCGAGTCGAATCCATAGGCTGCAGGATCGGGAGGCAGGTGCACGAGCGGCGGCTGAAACTGCCGATCCAGGACAAAACGGACCATCTCCGGCATCCCGCCACCATGACGCTGCGGATCATAAAAGGCGGATCCTCGCGGTAAGCCGAAGAGATCCGCCACGGTCGCGTTATACTGTGCCCCGGTGAGCCGCCGTGGCGGTACGCGTCCGGGGTTTGGCGCACCGCCTTCCACAGGACGCGCCAGCATCTGCTCGATCCAACCGGCCAAAGCCGCGCGCTGATCTTCGCCTGGCTGCTTTTCCTCCGGCGGCGGCATCTCGCGGTTGTGAAGCATCTCCCAGACACGCCTCCAGACCCGGCGCTCCGCGAGTACCGCAGCTTCCGTCTCGAACCGTGCAAGATTCAGCTCCCCCTTCTGCTTCTTCTCATTGTGGCAATCGAGACAGTAGCTTTTCAAAAACGGCTGCAAGGATTCCGGAAGTTCCTGCGCCGAAAGGCTGGCGGAAAAAACGCAGAGCAGGACAGCAATGCACTTCATGCGGGTGAAGGTGAAACCTCCTACAGGCCTTCAAGTTGCGGTATTTTCACAGGAAACAATCCCCCCCATTTCAAGGCCGGATTGTACAGTGGATCTGATCCCGCTCCGCGCGGCCCATCCGGACTTCCGCTCAGTCGGGCAGCGAATCCAGAATGATGCGCATTGAGTCAATCCGATCGTAAAAATAGGAGAACGCCCGCATAACGGATGAAAATAGCGCCTGGTGAATCACTGAAGTTACGCGCCGCTGCGGCGGGTCAAGGTAGGATAGACGTCCTCCTCTGTCCGGAGGGAGCAAAGCAGCTCACCGGCTTCTGGACGACTTCGCCTCGTCCATCTCCGCCAGGGTAGTCGCGCGCCCTTTGCCGTGCACCTCTCCACCGCTGCCGCGCACCTGAGCCGGGAAGAGGATGAGCAATCACCTTCTGGTTTCCACACCCACCCCGGACAGACGAGGACGTCGATCCTACATTGCTGGCGCTCTCATCGACGTGCCCTTAGAAACGATGAAGTGCGCTGCCCCCGTAACTTCACTGAATCAGGGATCGGGAATCAGAAGGCTAACAATGGGGACAGCAACATAGGGAAGCAGCAAACCGAGGAAGGAAGTGCGCTTTTTTAAGAAAGAACTTCCAGGTTGGCCAGCACGATACCGCCGACCTCCATTCTGCACGCCGGGCTCTCCCGCGCCATCTCCTCCAATGGGTTTCAGCGCGAAGAATTCTCGAGTGCGGCCGCTTTGTGTTGCGGGATACAGGCAAGCCGGATGACGTTGCGCAATTCGATCGGGCAAATCGGCAATGGAGGCTGTGGACACCAGCACTCGATGCGATAAATGAGGACGGCCCCCCAACGCCCATCGGACGGATCATCTGCGTTCTGCCCCCCTACTACTCACCTCGGGCGATCGGTGCGGTGACTCACAGCCTTTGGAGTTCATCCGAGCCATGCGTGTGGAACGGTGAGCCGTCTACCTCACGAACGGGCTCCGATATGACAGATATGGGGCGGCCGATGTGCACAGCAGTGCCATCCCGGCTGCGGAAACTATCTGAAACGTCATAGGGGAGGGAGATCTCTCGAATTGTGTATGAGAAGAACCAGTATTCTTGTGGCAATGTTGGCTGGGTTACTTGTGGGGTTCCCGGAGAGCGGAGTCGCAAAGCAGCGACGCTCCGGCGGAAAATGGGTGGAGATCGATAAAACAAATCAGGTGCTCCGGGCTTATCAAGGTGGCCGATTGGTCTTTCAAAGCCGGGTCAGCACCGGGAAGCCGGGAAAAAGAACGCCGAGCGGAAGCTTTAGCGCACGAGGTAAACAACGAATGCGTTACTCCCGTCGCTATCACAACGCGCCAATGCCATATAGCGTCCATTTAGGCGGACACTATTTTATTCACGGATTTCACTCCGTACCTAACTACCCCGCTTCCCGGGGATGCATCCGGCTGCCAATTTCTTCCGCGAGGCAGTTCTTTGGATGGATCAGCCCCGGCACCCCCGTCCGAATCCGCGGGAGTCGTTGATTCAGGGCATTGGCAAGTGGCTCGCTTACGGTGCTATCCCTGCGGTAGAACGGTCGCGCCGCACACCGTCGATAGAGCCCCTGAAGACGATGAAGAAAGCGTGGGACGCCGAGCACTGCGTCGCTCCTGAGTGCGGTCGTCTCCGACCGCTTGTACCTTCCGATCTGCGGTGCCCGCGTTCCTCAACCCTCAGAAACCGACCGGCATCAAAGCTGAAACGGTTCGTGATCTGATAAAAGCGTTCCCGCTTCTGCCTCAAGTCTTTCCCACTTTTCCAGAACTGTTGGCCGCCTGAAGGGGACCGGTGCATCAATGGCAAGAGCCGCTCTCCCGCTGACATGAACCGGCTGCGATTAGATTGGCAACGTTCTCGGATTCAGAAGAGCCGTCTGGCAAAAAGGGAGAAACGGCGCTTCGTCGCGCAGAGATGATTCCTCCCGGAGAAGAAGCGTTCCTCAATTTGGAAGGAACGACTCATCAGGTGGAAGGAACGTTCCTTAAACCGGAAGGGATGATCCTTCCGGAGGAAGCAACGTTCCTTCCCTTTTATGAGATGACCCTTCCCTCGGAAGGAACGAT
>CBINJX010000507.1:0-4673 GCA_966251085.1 uncultured Verrucomicrobiales bacterium | reverse complement strand
AGTGCTCCATTCCGCCCTATCAGCCGGTCCTTCTCCGACGTGTACACCTGGAGGGTGATGCCATGCTCGGTTTCGGATTCCTCGATTTCACAGATGAAACCGAGCAGCCCGAGCATGTTATCGAGCGTTTCTCGGGGATTTAGGCTCATAGAAGCGCACTAGTGGCGCTTCTTTTTGACCGGAGTTACAACTTTCTGCAAGGAAGGCGTTGCCTGATTGCGAGTTAAATAGAGCTGAACAATCGAAAAGATGTTCTGCACGGTCCAGTAGAGCGCGAGCGCCGAGGCGAAGTTGTAGCAGAAGAACACGAAGATCAGCGGCATGAACATGAACACGCGCTGCTGCATCGGATCGCCGGACTTTGGCGAAATCGCCATCTGCCAGAACATCGTGCCCGCCATCAGCAGGGGCAGAATATTGAGCGGAACACCCGCAATCACCGCCACCGTGTCCGGCTGCGACAAGTCGCGCACCCAGAGGAAATGGCTATTCCGCAGCTCCACCGCCTTGCCGAGCATGTTGTAGAAGCCGAAGAAGATCGGGATCTGAATGAGCATCGGCAAACAGCCGCCGAACGGATTCACTCCATAGTCCTTATAGAGCTTCATCAGCTCCATGTTCATCCGCTGCGGATCATCCTGATACTTCTCCCGCAGCTCGGTCATCTTCGGCTGCAGGGCCTGCATCTTCTTCATCGAATTGGTCGCCTTGTTCTGAAGCGGCCACATAAGGAGTTTGATGAAGATGGTCAGGACGATGATCGCCGCCGCGAACGAGCCGAACCAGGAGTTGAGCTTGTTCATCGACCACAGGAGGAACTTGCTCACGAATCCAAACATCCCGAAGTCCATGATCTTTTCCTGCTCGGCACCGAGTGCTTTCAGGCGCTGGTACTCACGAGGGCCAGCGTAGATGGAGAACTTCTGCGTAACAGTCTGCCCCGGAGCCAATGTCGTCGCAGGCATCCCGAGCCCACCTTCCACGGCCGCTACGGTAACCTTTTCCTCTCCACCGACGAGACTCACATTACTCACGTCAAACCGGTGCCCCATGACGGCACTCCCCTTCACATCCCCCTGCGGCGTGACGATCGTCGTGAAATACTGATTAGCCACCCCCGCCCACGTGAGGTTCGGGACAGTCTCGGAGAAATAGGGTTGTTGAGTCTGCCCGAATCCGAGCACCCCGCCTGAGGTGAACTTGTTGACGTCTTTGAACGTCAGATCATCACCATTAAAGTAGCTCAGCCCCGTATAGAACGGCTGATCGTTGGCATGAATCGGCGCTGCGGAGCCCGTGTGGACGAAATACCCGGGAAGCTGGATTGGCTGGGTACCACGATTGGTGAAGGTGACTTCCAGCTGAACTGTGTACTCTTCCGCCAGCCCTGCTCCCTGTGGAACTGTAAAGCGCTTCACCGTCTGGAGCTGACGGGCATCCGTCCGCTCAAAGGTGATCTGGCCCGCCTGCTCGTTGACGGTTGCGGTGAACGGCTCCTTTACCGGCTGCCCTGCGGTTTCCGCCACAGTGCCGATCGGGATTTCACCGAACTGGTTCAGCGTCACCTTGGTTTCATCCCCCTCCACCTTACCCAACTCTGCGACGTGGTTGAGCAGCTTCGCACGTGCGATACCGGCGCCGATGTTTGTAAAGGTGTACTCCACCGCCGGAGTAGAAAGCTTCACCTGCTTTTCTTCCGCTGGCGGGGCTGCGGGAGCAGGAGCTGGCGCAGGCGTAGACTCAGCAGCAGCGCCGGGCGGAACGGCCGGGGCGGGTGCAGCACCAGGAGCGGCAGTTTCGGGAGCTTGAGCAGGTTGTGATGCAGCAGCAGCCGCCGCAGCTGCACGCTGCGACTCCTGATACTTCTGCATCTCACGAGAGTAGTAGATCTGCCACACCACGAGAGTGATGATGGCAACGGCGACGCCGATTATTCCTTTGCGATCCATAGGGCGCTAGCGGACGGATTGATGACTTACTTCAGCAGCGATCAACTTCCTCCCGGGGGCCGCAGCGCCATGGGGCGCGCAGAGGACGGATCGATCGCTGGCATTCAGGAAAGTGGTGGTTGAGGTTCTTGATTCGGGTCAGGTTTGGGCGGCTCGGGAGCCCCGGGTGCAGGCGGCACGGGATCATACCCCTGCCCACCCCATGGATGACACCGGCAGATACGCTTGGTGCCCATCCACGAGCCGCGGAGAATGCCGTGCGTCTCCACGGCCTCAAGAAAATATCGCGAACAGGTGGGCTGATAGCGACAACCGGCGTTTGGCCCGACAAAAAGAGAAAGAAACGGTGAAAGGACCAGCTGGTATCCGCGAATCAGGATACGAATCAGGACAATCATGACGCGGCCTCCGCTACGATTCCCGCCCGTCGGGCCAACTGCCACCACTCCGCCTGCAGTTGCTGAAAAGAAGCGCGCGCGGCATGAGGCCGCGCGACACATACGAGCCATGTCCCCGAGCGCAACTGCGGGCGCGCATGGCGCACAATCTCCCTGAGGCGCCGCCGAATCGCATTGCGAGTCACGGCGCCACCCACTCGGCGGGAAGTGATGAACCCCGCACGAACTCCGCTATCAGGAAGATCTTTTAGGACGCTCAGGATGAGATATTTCCCATGAAAGGCGGCTCCTTCGTGTTTAACCCGGAGAAATTCCGGGGAACGCGTCAGCCGCGCCGCCTTAGGGAAGTGCAAGGACATGGCGGCACGGCTTCAGAGCCTGTGCGTAAAGCGCTTAGGCTGCAGCTGCGGTCTTGTTCGCCGCACGACGCTGTGCGCTACGAACAGCACGCTTCTGCTTGCGCCGAACCAGCGCCTTCGCGGCCTTATTGTAGAGATCGGTCTGACGCTCGAAATGCACTTCGACGCCCTTCGGAAGGAGACGCTTGCGACCGCGCTGACGGCGACGCGCCAGAATGGCCCGACCGCTCTTGGTCTTCATACGTGCGCGGAAGCCAAACTGCTTTTTACGAGTCCGCTTGGAAGGCTGATAAGTGCGTTTCATAATCCGTGAGCTGTCAAAATTGGGTCGGAAAAAAGAGGCGGAACTCTAGCGGTCGAACCCCTTGTGTCAACACAAGCGTGGAACTGTTTTTCGGATAAGACCGGATGAAAGCGCGTTTTCCAATGTCTCTTGCGCTGAATGGAACGACGCTCCCGCCGGAAGAAACACCTCTCGAAGGGCAACGGCACATTTCATCCAGGGAATACAAATACATCCCCTGGAACGAGCCAAACCCTCACCGTTGTAGAATGACCAAGCTGGAGGCTCGGCATCGCAAGCCTCCAGCTCGGCTGGCGAAGCTCGGAGCTTCGTCAATGAAGCTCCGATCTTGGCACATGAAGCCCAAAGCTCGGCCAGGGAAGCCATGGAGCTTCAGGTGGGGAGCCCAAGGCCTGATCGATGAAGCTCCGAGCTTGAGCTGCAGAGCTTTGGGCTTGACTGATGAAGCTCTGAGCTTGGCCCATCGAGCCGGGAGCTGGGTGAAGGAAGCCTGTGGCTCGGCAGCTTAAGCTCGGAACTGGGGTGAAGCTAAAAAGTCACCACTCAAACAGCTCCGGAGGACAGAATAGCGATAGGGAGAAAGGGAGATCCGACACCACGCATGAGTCGAGCCATGCGCCGAGAGCCCAGAGGATCACGGAAATAGACACACCTCTTTCAGCGACAAAAAGGACTCAAAGGACGGAAGAGCCATTTCACCGACAACTCCCTTCGACAATCAGTGATCAACCACCAATCATCAAAAGGAGGAGAAATCACCTCGTTCTCGCAGATGATTTCAGCGACCCGCCTCCTACAAAAGGAGGCCATTCCAGAAAAAGCTTTGCCATTCTCCTAATTCCCCCTAGATTCAGTCGTCTTTCGCCAGCCATGCACGAAGTCCATCCAAATTTAGCCGCCGTCACGCAGGGACTCATCCCCCTCACGCCGCAGGAAAAGATGAAGCTCGATAAGGATGGCCTCGATGTCATCCACGACATTTATCGATACGCCCAGACCGGCTTCGCCTCGATTACGGACGACGATTTCGATCGGATGAAGTGGTATGGCGTTTACCGCCAGAAACCGAAAGACAGCGGCTACTTCATGATGCGACTGCGTCTGCCGGGTGGTCAGATCACTGGTGCGCAGGCGATCAAGATCAGTGAACTCGCGGACCGGTTCGCCCATGGTTTCTGCGATATCACGACGCGTATGACCATCCAGTACCACTGGCTGAAGATCGATGACATCCCGACGATCTTCTCCGAGATGGACAGCGTCGGTGTCGTTACGGCTGGCGCTTGTGGTGATATCCCGCGCAACGTCGTCGGCTGCCCGGTTGCCGGACTCGATCCGAACGAGATCATCGATGCCACGCCCGAAGTACAGGCGGTCGATCACGGCGTGGTCAACAACAAGGAGTTCTCGAACCTCCCGCGTAAGTATAAGATTTCTGTCGCAGGCTGCTGCATCAACTGCGCCCAACCCGACATCAATGATGTCGGCGTCTTCGGTCTCAAGCGGACTGTAAATGGCCAGGAAGAGCGCGGCTACGGCATCATGATCGGAGGAGGTCTCTCCTCCTCCCCTCACCTTGCCAAGATCCTCCCCTTCTTCCTCAAGCCCGGTCAGGTGTGGCCGGTCACAAAGGCAGTGACCGAGACCTTCCGCGACGAAGGTT
>CBINJX010000506.1:0-4685 GCA_966251085.1 uncultured Verrucomicrobiales bacterium | reverse complement strand
ATGCCGTTCTTCGGCCAATTCCTTGTAATTCTCGATCCCTGCCGCAATCGATTCCGCAACCGATTGACGCCATGCAGGACTGCCGATCAGTGCCGCTTCCGGGCCATTCGAGACGAAACCACATTCGACCAGAACCGACGGCTTATTGCATAGCCGCAGGACGGCGAAACGGGCGTGCTTCATGCCGCGGTCTTCCATGGGGACCTGCCCCAGCATCGCGTGATGAATGCTGCCGGCGAGCAACGTACTGTGAGTATCGACTGCGTTGCCGATTTCCTCCCGCAGGGTGCGAACGGTGAAAACGCCATCGTTTGTCGCCGGCGCACCGCGAGGAGCGAGCGAGTAAATCTCAAAGCCGCGCGCCAGGGGATTGGAGCTGGCTGCGTTAAAGTGAATGGAGACGAAGATCGAATCCTTCGTGTTGTTAGCAAGGCGCGGGCGCTCGTGCAGTGGGATGAAGATATCGGATGCCCGCGTCATCAGTACCCGCAGTCCACGGCGTTCCAGCTTCTCCTTGACCCTGCGCGCGATATCGAGAGCGAAGTTCTTTTCGTAGCCGTATCGTGATCCGGCACCCCTGTCATGCCCACCGTGACCAGGATCGAGCACTACGGTCCGGACAGGGCTCAGCCCCGCGATTTTTTCCGGACGCAGACGAGGTTCGATCGTTTTGGCCAGATCGAGACGCGAAACCAGCATCTTCCCATCCTGGACAATCGTCGGGTAAGCGAGCCATTGCTTCACGCCATTGATCCGCGCCTCGCGGCTGTTCGCCGTAAGGGTCAGCTGTGCCTTGTCGCTTTCGAGTGCAACAGTCTTTGTCGGGGCGACCTCCATCGCTACCGGCATGATCTGTGTATCCGCGCGATTTTTTGCTTCGAGTGGAGTCGGAGCTTGAGCGGTGGCGGTGTTGAGAACTTCGGCCGGAGCCGTTTCAGGCGGGGCGGCTGTTTCGGTCTGGCCGTCTTCTGAAGGAGCAGCCGGTTCAGTCGTTGATGCCGAAGGGGCAGGGGGCGCGGGAGTTGCGGCTTTCTCCGCTAGCTGCGCCTCCGTCACAACGGGAGGCGGTGGGGGAAAACCGTAAAAACGCGCAATATTGTCCAGGGGAACGTAATCGCGGCCCTCGAAACGAACCAGTTGCCAATCTTCAGCAGCGTGTCCGACAGCAGCGCATGCGATCAACGCTAGGAAGCAGCGGATGGAAAGCATGCGGAACAATTTGGCGTCATTCATCCTAGAAGCAAATCGGAGGGCCGAAAAAAGGCGCGCGCAGCTTTCGATTATTATCATTTCTGCGGATTTACGCTGCGGATTTGTGGAATCGTGGCATGTTTTCGCGCCGTGAAACCCGCCGATCCATCCTCCGAACGCCGTTCTCCTGCAAAAGATTCACCTGTTGTGCCAAGCATCGGATGGGCATCGGAAGGGAAGTCGCGCCCCGATTCCGAGTCGAACCCTCTGCAGGAATCCCTGCAGCGACGTGGGGCATCTGAGGCTTCCGAAACCCCAGTCAATTCCGGGCGTTCTGGTACTCGCAACCTGATTGCAGGTGTCGTCATTCTGCTCGTGGCTCTCGGACTCCTCTTTCAGGGGTTATTGCTCCTCGGCTCTCGTGCGGCTCTTCCGCTTGGCACTGCCTTGGTGACATTCGTTGCCCTTTTTGTTCTCTCCCGCACTCGGCTGCTGCGGCAGCGAAATGGCAGCTTTTTAGCACTCGCTGTGGTCTGCTTGCTGTCGAGCCTGGTGGCGCTCGCAGAGTATGGCGGATACCGCCTCGCAGGTGTGGAGTCATCATCCCAAGGGGGGAAAAGGAATACCGTGCGTGGGAGTGAAGCGCTGCCTCTGCTGAGCCAGGCGTATGAAATTCCGCCAGCGACGGGAGCGAATGCGACCCGCTTCAAGGTATTGCGCGACCTGCGCGTGGTGATCGATGAGAAGCCGCATCTGATCAAAGCGGGAGAAGTGTTTCCCGTGTCTGAAACCGGGGATGGAGAGGTGCGTTTCCTTGCAGGAAACCAGCAGATCGCCCTTCCGGTGAGCTTCGTGGAAATCATCAACCCGGTGACTGAAGATCCGGGGCAATCTCCTTCCGGTGAGCCTCAGCTCGCAGGTACCACCTCGCCGCAAGATCCTGCGGCCGCCGGTCAGCCTGATCCTGCGGCAATCACTCCGGAAGCCATGACGGGTGAGCCGCTCCCCGAGGACGAGACACCTTCCCAAGCCACACAGCGGGCGCAGAAGGAAGCCATTCGCCGTTATCCCGCGCTGGGAATGCAGGGATCTCCGGAGAATCAGCTCTTCATCGAGACCTATCAGGAGTTGAAGCATTCCGGAGCAGACGATTTCTTCGCTGATCCCCAGTGGCCGCTCCAGCTCGCAGAGCTTCTCGCCAAACGCGAGAACTGGCAGCGGCAGGAGTGAGGGAGGTTGAGGGTCGAGGGTTGAGAGCCCCGTATAGGCAGATCGAAACGGGTGCGGGTGGCGGGAGTGGGATGGAGTACAAGTTTGCGATCGCCCTACCGGTGGTAGGGCGGTCTCGCCGCCGGGAGCGCGATCGAGTCGTCTTGTCTCTATTTTTGCGCCGCTCAACGGGGCGCATGTGGAGTGCGGTGGCGAGTTTTACGAGGCACCGCTTTGGAGGAATAGCGACGTCCCTGCGCAGGAGAAGACGCACCCTGTGGTACCCTCTTCACTCGTACAGAAGCGGTGGGGAAAGCAGCAGCGGGCCATCACCGAAGCGCGGCCGAGATTCCGAGGTGCGCCATAAAACCCGCCACTCACGGACGCTGCTCCATCTCACTCAGATCCGCATGCACTCCGCTCATCTGCACAACTCTCCCTCCAAAGCGGTGCCTCGCGGAGCTCGCCACCGCACTCCATATACGTCCCGGCGAGCGGAGCGGGTTCTAACCCGGATATTTCACACGCTCCGCAGAAGGGAGGGAAAATGAGGAATTTCCGAGCCCTTGGAGTGGAGAGGGAGCGGTCTGTGCATGCGAAGGAGTGTTGCGATGGTGCAGATGGGACTTTTTCGCCGCATTGGGATGAAAATGAGCCGTGATAACGCCGTTTTCGGGCAGCACCATCTGGCACTCACTGGAAGGTAAGTGCTGGAGTCAGGCTGAAAGCACGACTGCGGGCAAACTCAGCCCGCTTCCGCAGTAGCCAAAGCTACCGAGCGGGCGTGACACATTCGCCAGAGGCTTCGGAGTGGATAAGCCGAGGCGAGCTTCACTTGAACGCGCCTTACACTGATGATGACCTGGGCGGCAACCTTGAGCAGTTTGAGCCGGATGGAACCCAGAGAGGCCCGGGCCAGAGCGCTGCCTTGCAGGCAGAGTGCGCGCATGCGTTCCAGAAGCAGGTAGGCGAAGGCTGACAACCATAGCCGCAGCTGATTGCTGACAAAGGCATGGGTGCTGGTGCGCTCGGCATGGATGTCGAGTTGCATCTGCTTGACCATGTTCTCCATTGAGCCCCGCCCGCAGTAGAGCTTCTCATACAAGGCTTCGGGCAGAAAGCGGCCGGGCTCTTCGTTCTTTTTGTCAAAACCTTCTGCGGGAAGGTTGGTGACAATGAAGCGCGGGTTGTCTCCGAGGGAGGTCACCTCCGCTTTGCCAATGACCCGGCGCTCCTTGCTCCAGGTGCCGGAGCGAGGCGCGTGCTGGAACTCTGCAAACTCCCGCACACTGCCTCCGCACAGACACTGCCGCTCGCGAGCACGTGCCATCGCATCCTCCAGCTTCCTCTGCAGGTAGGGGTTCCGTGCCAATCCCAGGCAGTAGTAAACTGCCCTTTGCGCCTCACACCAGGCCATGATCGCCTCCCGGCAGAAGCCGCTATCGGCACGCACAATGATGCGCACCTTTGGCAGGCGCTTGCGAATGGCGGCAACAATCTTCTCGAGTGCTTCAACTGTGCCGCCGCTTGCGTCGTGTTCGCTGGTGCGCAGTTGCGCCCACAGGATCACCTCTCCGGCAAAACAGAACAGCGGCAGATAACAGTACTCACCGTAATAGCCGTGGAAGAAGCGTCCCTCCTGGCGTCCATGCAGGGGATCATCGCTGGCGTCGAAATCGAGCACGATCTCCTTTGCGTGCTTTGGCAGCGAGCGCACGCCCATCTCCAGCAAAGTCGCTTCGATCTTCTCGGGGTCGTGGTGGAGCTTGTGATAACGCGAGTTCTTTACATTGCCGAGTTCCAGTCGGTTGAGCGTCGAGGCTCCCGCCAGCGCGCGACCCTGATCTCTTCTGGAGCGCTTTTCTCCAGTGGGATCCTCCTTGCCCACCGCTACAGCCAGCAGTGGATCACGCCGCAGATCATTGTGGTCGTTGAGATCCTCGTAGCCGAGCGCCAGCCCATAGAGGCGCTGCGCCAGAAGCTCCTCGAGGCTGTGCTCCAGGTAAACCGGATCGCGTTCGTCCCGGAAACACGCCGCCAGCTTCGCCGTCACCCCAAGGCCCCGGTCAATGCTCTTGAGCAACAATGCGCCGCCGTCGCAGCTCAGGTGTCCGCCAGTAAAATCCGCCACCACTTTACGCCTCCCAATCTCTTGAAAGAGCATCGGCTCCTCCATACAGTCTGTTTTGCAAGTGGCGCTCGGAGTGGCGGAAGTATTTTGTTGCACACCAGAAACTTACAAAACACGAGCGCCACTTGCACTCTGGGTTTGTGAAATTTCCGGG
>CBINJX010000505.1:0-4694 GCA_966251085.1 uncultured Verrucomicrobiales bacterium | reverse complement strand
ACTGATTACTGATTACTGACTCACTGATTACTTTCTTCCCGCCTTCACGCGCCCCACTCGTCGGCTGCTCCCAACGATTCACTGTCCGTGAGCGGCGAAAAATAAAACGGGCCGCCTCTCCCTGCGCATGTTTAAACAGGCTTCATGCAAACGAAGGAGCAAGCGAATTGGCACGGTCTCCGTGTTGCTGAAGCGGTACGCCTGCTGGAAACCGACCTCGCCCACGGGCTTTCTGCGAATGAAGCACAGGCGCGGCTCGCTAAATTCGGACCGAACAAGGTGACACGCACGACCGGCACCCCGGCATGGAAGCGTCTGTTGCTGCAGTTTCATCAGCCGCTCATCTATGTGCTCCTCGGCGCGGCGGCCATCACTGCAGGGCTGGAGGAATGGGTCGATGCTTCGGTGATCTTTGTGGTGGTCGTGATCAATGCCATCGTCGGCTTTATCCAGGAGAGCAAAGCGGAGAGGGCCATCGATGCGCTCTCCCGGATGGTAGTGACGGAGGCAACCGTGCTGCGCGGCGGGCACCGCCAGCGGATTCATTCAGAGGAACTGGTACCGGGCGACATCGTGCTCCTGCAATCCGGCGACCGCGTCTCGGCGGATCTCCGGTTGGCCGAGGTGCATAATTTCCATGTGGACGAATCGATGCTCACCGGCGAATCGCTGCCGGTCCACAAACACTCCGATCCGCTCGCGATGGACACGATGCTCGCGGACCGGCGCAATCTGGCTTTCGCGGGAACGCTGGTCACCGCCGGATCGGCGAAAGGTGTGATCTGGGCCACGGGCGACCGGACGGAGACCGGCCGTATCGCGTGGCTCATCTCGGAGGCGGTGAATCTTTCAACCCCGCTCACCCGCAAGATCGCTTCGTTCAGTTTCCTGCTGCTCTGGCTGATCCTCGGGCTCGCGGGGCTGACCTTTGGCGTGGGGATCTGGCGAGGGGAAGAGCCGACGGAGATGTTCATGGCTGCGGTGGCAATCGCCGTGGGCGCAATCCCGGAGGGGCTGCCGGCGGCGGTGACTGTGACACTCGCGATCGGCGTCTCCCGAATGGCGGCGCGGCGGGCGATCATCCGGAACCTTCCCGCCGTGGAAACGCTCGGGAGCACGACGATCATCTGCTCGGACAAGACCGGCACGCTCACGGAAAACCAGATGACGGTGCAGGAGGTGTTCGCCGGAGAGACTTTCTATGAGGTAACCGGCGGCGGATACGAGCCGGCAGGGGAAGTGAGAAAGGACGGCAGCCCGGTGGACTTCGGGAGCAACGTCGCCCTCGCCGAATGCCTGAAGGCAGGGATGCTCTGCAACGATTCACAGCTGATCCAGAAGGAAGGTCGCTGGCAGGTGGAGGGCGATCCGACCGAGGCGGCGCTCATCGTGGTGGCGCGCAAAGCCGGTCTCGCCGAAGAGCATCTCGATGGCAAACATCCGCGGATCGATGCGATTCCGTTCGACTCCGAGCTTCAGTTCATGGCGACGCTGCACGGTGGGGTGGACGGGCGCATGATCTACAAGAAAGGCGCAGTAGAGCGGCTGCTGGAGCGCTGCAGCAGTATGCTGGATTCAAACGGTGCCCAGGTGCCGCTCGACAAGGAAGCCATCCATCGCGCTGTCGAGCAAATGGCGGTGAAAGGAATGCGTGTCCTGGCATTTGCCCGTCGCCCGACCGCAGATGATCACGAAAAGCTGGAGCACGACCATGTCGCCGCTGAGCTGACATTCCTGGGGTTGCAGGGGATGATCGATCCGCCTCGGGCGGAAGCTGTGAGAGCGGTGCGCTCCTGCCGGGAGGCAGGAATCCGGGTGAAGATGATCACCGGCGATCATCTCATCACTGCCCGGGCCATCGCCCGGCAGATCGGGCTCGGTGGAGTAAACGGTGAGGAGCCCGAAGCGATCACCGGGCGCGAGATCGAGAAGCTCTCCGGGGAAGCATTAGCGGATGTCGCTGCGCGTACTGCGGTATTCGCCCGCGTAGCTCCCGAGCAGAAACTTCGCCTCGTCGAGGCGCTGCAGTCGCGCGGAAATATCGTCGCAATGACCGGAGACGGCGTGAACGATGCCCCTGCATTGAAACAGGCAAACATCGGCGTCGCCATGGGGCTGGGCGGTACCGAGGTGGCAAAGAACGCGTCGGACATGGTGCTCACCGACGACAACTTCGCCACGATCGAAGCGGCAGTGGAGGAAGGGCGTTGTGTCTTCGACAACCTCACGAAGTTCATCGTCTGGACGCTTCCCACCAATGCAGGGGAAGGGCTCATCCTGCTCGTGGCGATCCTGCTGGGCATCACCCTGCCCGCGCTCCCGGTTCAGCTGCTCTGGGTGAACATGAGCACCGCAGTGCTGCTCGGGATCACCCTCGCATTCGAGACGAAGGAGCCGGACCTGATGCGCCGCCCGCCCCGGGAAACGAACAGGCCGATCCTCGATTTCAAACTCTTCATGCGCACGGGGCTCGTCGGGCTGCTGATCGTCTCCGGCGGCATCGGTCTCTTTCTCTGGGAACTGGATCGAGGCGCGCCCCTTGCCGAGGCCCGAACGATCGTGATCAACGTGATCGTCTTCGTGCAGCTCTTTTATCTCTTCAATTGCCGTTCCCTGCTGCACTCCCCTTTCTCGCTAGGATTTTTCTCCAACCGCTGGCTCCTCGCCGGCGTGGCGGCAATGATCGCGGCGCAGATGGCGTTCACCTATCTGCCGTTCATGAACACCACCTTCCAGTCCGCCCCGCTCCCGCCCGAAGCCTGGCTGCGGATCCTGGCAGTCGCTTTCTGCGCCTCACTGATCGTGGGCTTTGAAAAATGGGTACGGGGGAGGAGCGAACGGAGGAGGAGTGCTCAGGAGGTCAGTGCTCAGTAATCAGTCAGGGGCGAGGGAAAGTTGCACACGCTGTCCGGGAGCGACGTTGCCGTTCGTTAGTGGGATGGACACAGTTGCCGTCCTCCCCCGCTGCGCTAATCCCCTTCCTGTCCGAGCCCCTCTCTTTGCTGGGGAAATGCGTGGCATGTCATCCGGTTGGAGTTGAATGCTCGGGGAAACCTGAAATTATCACCTTGTGAGGAAGTCCCAAATTGTCGTGGTTACCCTGACGAGTGCTCTCGTGCTGGGCTGCAATCGCTCTCCCAATCCGTCGCTAGGCGTCCGGCCAAACCAACCCGGTCAGCCAGGCTCCCCATACAGCGCTACGCCTACTCCATCCGGCTCATACACGGGCGGAGGCGGATCTACCGCCACTTACTTTAGAGGCGGCTCGTCCACGAGCCACACGGGTGGCACCGGTTCAACCAGCACCTCGAGCGGCTCCGTGTCGCGCGGTGGATTCGGCGGGTTCAGTTCGTCCGCGAGCTGAGCGATGCAACGTCACACTATCGACCCACGCGCCGACTGGGAGTCGCGCGTGGAGGAGCTCGGCTTCTCGTTCCACACGGGAGAGGAACCGTACTGGAACGAGGGCGCTTATTACACCTTCACCGCTGCGGAGGTGGATACGCTGGAGGCGGCTACCAACGAGCTGCACAGTCTCTGCCTTGAGCTGGTGGACCGGATTGTCACCTCAGGCCGATACGAGGAGCTGGGGATTCCGAAAGCGTTTCTCCCGCTCATCGAGGACTCCTGGAAGATGGACGAACAGGCATTGTATGGCCGGTTCGACCTCTGCCATATCCAGGGCTCGGCGCCAAAGATGTATGAATACAATGCCGACACGCCAACCTCGCTCTTCGAGGCGGCCGTGGTGCAGTGGCATTGGCTGCAGGACACCTGGCCGGAGGAGGATCAGTTCAACTCCATTCACGAGCGGCTGATTGCCCGGTGGCAGGAGCTGGAGATCGACGGCAGGGTCCACTTTGCCTGCGTGCACGATCATGCCGAGGATTTCGTAACCACGGTTTATCTGGAGGATACCGCGCAGCAAGCTGGCTTTGCGACCGGACGGCTGTTCATGAAGGACATCGGCTGGAACGGCAGCCGGTTCGTCGACCTCGACAACCTGCCCATCCGAACGCTCTTCAAGCTCTACCCATGGGAATGGATGATCCAGGAGACGTTCGGCAAACACCTGCGGATGCGTCCCTGGCGCATGATCGAACCCGCATGGAAAATGATCCTCAGCAACAAGGCGCTCCTGCCGCTGCTCTGGGAAGCGTTCCCGAATCATCCGAACCTGCTCCCCGCCTACTTCACCCCCGAACCGCTTGGCGACCAGTACGTGACCAAACCAAGGTTCGGCCGTGAAGGAAACGGCATCATGCTGCACGCCCAGGGACAGAGCGTAGGCTCGGCGCACACGGGGAATGCAAACGATCTGATCTACCAGGCGCTCTGCCTCCCACCCCGTTTCGACGGCCAGTTCGCCGTGATCGGCTCATGGGTCATCGGAGGCGAATCCGCGGGCATCGGCATCCGCGAAAGCCCCTCGCCGATTACCGGGAATACCAGCCGGTTTGTGCCGCATTTGTTCCGAGCATAGCTCGAAACCCATGCCTGTGTAGAGGCGGCTCTCTGCCGAGCTTGCGAGGCAGGTGCCGCCTCCAATCCCCGGTGTGGGCGGAGGCGGTGGGCGGCAGGCATCACGCACCGAGCCGCCAACACCACTCATCGGTAAAGCATATCCACAATAGCCCCCTGATAAGGCCACTCGTCAGCGGCAGCTACAAGACCGGCGCGGACAGGATTCTCAC
>CBINJX010000504.1:0-4696 GCA_966251085.1 uncultured Verrucomicrobiales bacterium | reverse complement strand
TGGGAATGATGGACGATAAGATGGAGATGGGCGGAATGGGCGGCGGTGGAATGCCATCGGGAGGGTCCATGAGCACTGGCGGGGGAATGGGAATGGATATGGATGATAAGATGGAAATGGCCCAGATGATGGGAATGGGTTCGATGGGAGGCGGAGCAATGCCACAGTCCGCATTACCTGGCTTCCCAGGCGCCTCACATCTGTATCATATCGGCGCGACGGGTTTCTTTCTGGATCACCCGCAGCACATAAGGTTGACGACGGAACAGCAGGCCGGACTCAACAAAGCTAAGGAACAGGCTCTGCTTGCTAAAAGCACGGCCGATCGTGCTGTTCAACAAGCTGAGCAGGAGCTTTGGACACTTACCGGGGCCGATCAGCCTGATGCGGCGAAAATCGAGGAAAAGATCCGCGAGATTGAAAAGTTGCGTGGTGACGAGCGCCTCAGCTTCATCCGCGCCGTAGGCGAGGCAAGTAAGCTTCTCACCGACGAGCAACGCAAAGCCCTCACTGGTTTCGCACCTCCCTCGCCCGCTACTGCGCCAGCAGCACCCGCTCCCGCAGCGCCGATGAGTGGTGGGATGGGGCACATGTAGTCCAAACGCAGGTGAAGAATTAATTCGTCTGATTCTATGGTGCTCATGCGGCAGATAAGCCGCGAGCGCTGATCAATCGTGCTCCTTCTGACAGCAGTTGGCCACCAAAGCCTCATCATTGACGTCTGATATGTACACCAACGCGTACCGCCGCGTCGCGCGGGCTTTGAAGATGCTCGTATGTGCCTGCCTGCTGCTTTTCGCCAACGACGCAGGTGCGCAAGTTTCACCTGAGGAACACGCGAAACATCATCCCGGAGGCGCCGCTGCGCCTCCGGGAGCAACGCCGGCGCCTGGAGCGCAGTCGGGGGCAAGTGGCATGGGAGGCATGATGGAAGGAATGGGCGAGATGATGAGGGGTATGGGTGTGCCACCAAAGAAGGAGCTGTACCCCGAGTTGATGAGCCTCCCGGAGTTGTCCCCGGAAAAACAGCAGCAGGTTGAGCAGCAAGCTGCAGAACGAATGCATGCTGGTACCGCGATGATGGCCAAAGCGCTCGACGCGCTCAACGCGGGTACACAGTCTGGTAATTATAGCGCGATGAATGAGGCTATGACGCGATTGCGCGAGGGCGCAGCGCAACTTGAGAGTGGGATCGCCGCACGGCGGGCGCTCGCGGAAGGACGGGCACCGCGAGAAATCGCGCTCGACTGGTTCAAGAGCCAGATGAATCTGCCTGCCGGCACCGCAGCGGTGGCGAATGAACCGTTCGGCAGCATGCGGTTCCATCTGATCGTGATCGCGCTGCTTGCCGCCTTCGCAGCCACGATGATCGCGATGTATTTCTTCAAGATGCGGCGGGCGGCCACCCTCCTCCAGGATCTTACAGGCGGTGTGCCGTCTGCAGCCGCAGCTCCGACCGCCGCAACCCCGGGACCTCCTGCTCCAAGCACCACTCCTGAACCTACAGCTCAACGGCCCAGTCGAAAGTGGTCAGGAAAACTGCGGGTCGGGAAAATTTTTGACGAAACACCTGACGTAAAGACGTTCCGGCTGATGAACCCCCTCGGGGGGACGCTGCCGTTCACGTACCTCCCGGGACAGTTTCTCACCGTCTCGATAGACGTGGAGGGCAAGGCAGTAAAACGCGGCTATACGATTGCGTCGTCTCCAACTCAGCAGGATTACGCCGAAATCACGGTCAAACATGAAGAAAAAGGCGTCGTTTCAGGCTTTCTGCACCAGCGTGTGAACGAGGGCGACCTGTTGGAGTTCTCTGGTCCTTCTGGCGCTTTCACCTTCAGTGGACGCGAGTGCAAATGCATCCTCCTCATCGGGGGAGGTGTTGGAATCACGCCGCTGATGAGCGTGCTTCGATATTTGATGGACCGGAGCTGGTCCGGGGATATTTTCCTGATCTATGGTGTTAAAACACCTCGCGACATCATCTTTCGTGAAGAATTGGAGTATCTTCAGCGTCGCCATCCAAACCTAAAAGTAGTCATCACCGTCTCGCGTCCTGAAGGTACTGGTTGGACGGGACCGATCGGCCACATCAACAAAGAACTTATTGTCCAAACCGTACCCGACGTCGCGACACGTTACGTACATATTTGCGGTCCGGTCTCACTGATGGAGACGGTCAAAACTCTTCTGAAGGAACTCGGTGTTCCATTAGGGAGGATAAAAACCGAAGCGTTCGGTCCGGCTCTCGGCAAACCGGAACCCTCTCCTCAGCCGACTGGTGCCGAGGCGGAGGCCAAAGCTGCAGGAGTTTCTCTTCCAACCGTCACTTTCACTTTGTCGGACAAGTCAGCGCCGCTAGCACCCGACAAGCCGATCCTTGATGTGGCCGACGAGATCGGAGTGGAGATCGACAACTCCTGCCGCGTCGGTACTTGCGGACTTTGCCGGGTCAAGTTGTTGTCGGGCAAGGTAACGATGGAGGTCGAGGACGGACTGGAGCCCGGTGATAAGGAGAAGGGGATCATCCTGGCCTGCCAGGCCAAGTCAACCGGGAACGTGGAAGTCGAAGCGTAAGATGAAAGACCGTAACGAAGTCGCCGTAACCGGGCTTGTCATTCTGCTGCTCGTTCTGTGGCTCGGCTTCGCTTTCCATCATTCCCCTCGTTTTGCGGGGAGCCTTGCTGGGAGCATTCTTGCCGTGACTGGCTCCGCACTGATGTTGGTACCGTTAGCGTATCTGCTCATCAAACGCATCAAACCGCTGAAGGCCATCGTAACTGCGCGAGTGTCGATGCGCACCCTGCTGACGATCCACATTTATGCCGGTGTGATCGGGCCAATTCTCGTGATTCTTCACACAGGCCACAGATTTGAAAGCCACCTTGGCATCGCACTCACAGCAATGACCATCATCGTCGTGCTGAGCGGCTTCACGGGCCAGTATCTGATGAGGCGGTTTTCACAAAACATCCGTGAAAAGGAAGGCATGCTCACACAGTTGGAAGTGGCATATCGGCAAACTGCCGCTGAACTCGCTGCAAACCCGGAGCAGATCGCTACCCTGCGATCCTCGTCCGGGCTTCTCGGACGACTAATAACGGGATTGCTCGTCCGGATGCGCGGTGAACGCGCAGTCGCAATACCGGCAGCGTATCGTGCCCTCCGGATATCCGAGTCAATTGCTGACGTCGAATACGCGACACGCACGCACGAGACGTTTAAACGCGCATTCAAGGCTTGGTTAAAGTTGCACATCGCCCTGTCGTTCACGCTGTACCTGCTCTTGGGTTTACACGTCTGGGCGGCAATTCACTTTGGCCTGAGGTGGTTCTCATGAAACTGCGGACGGTATTGTTCCTGTCGATAGCCGCGTTTGTGGTGCTTGCTCTCGGATTTTTCCTGCTCTCACCACGCCACAGTGACAAAGAACCAAGAAACCTGTTTGAACCTGCGTTCTGGCAAGGTATGGCCGCACCTGGTGAGTTATCGAAGCCCCATGCCTTTCTCGATAACAACTGTGCTGCGTGCCACACAGCGGTGAAGGGAGTCGAAGCAAAGAACTGCATCGTCTGCCACGCGGACAACAAGACTGTTCTTCAACGGCAACCAAGTGCGTTTCATGCCGACATCGCCGAGTGTTCGGCTTGCCATCTCGAACACCGAGGTCGAATTCCCAGTACGACTCAAATGGATCACGTCGCACTTGCACGCATCGGGTTGCGTCAATTTCAGAGTGCATCGCCGCCTCAGGACGAGGCAGGTGCCGCCTTGAGCGCATGGCTCAAACAAAAAGATGATCCGGTGCCTAGTTCGCATCTCCAGCGAGAGGAGCTGATGCTCAATTGCGCCAGGTGCCACCAAAGTAAGGATCCTCATTCGGGCCTGTTCGGGACGGACTGCGCATCCTGTCACGGCACATCAAAGTGGACAATTCCCGAGTTCCGTCATCCGCCCGCCAGTTCTCAGGCGTGCGCTGAATGCCACCAAGCGCCGCCGAGCCATTACATGATGCACTTTGAAATGATCTCGAAGCGCGTTGCTGGAGTGGAGCATGCGGACGTAAGGCAATGCTTTCTCTGTCACCAAACCACCTCGTGGAACGACATCAGGGGCGTCGGCACTTATAAGCATCACTGACACCTACAGGTACGAACATTCACCTTTCTGAGCGCCTCATCCTCTACGCAAGACCAGGGTTTTCTGGAAGATGTGGGCCTGCGGAAGGATCGTAAGGTGATGCCGGTTCACACCCGAGTTCTGAAAAAGCAGAAGAACAGGATGTCGAGTTGGAGTCGCTTCTCGCCAAAGACCGCAACCGGCGAAATGCGGGCGGAAGCAGTTGAGAAGGGCGAGGACCGGCTCGACCGGTGGGCGGAGCATTTTGATCAAAGCGTTAACCGCAGCCCTGCTGCGGAGCGATTTTGGCACGCTATGGCGGATGCGGCACTCTGCCCCGATTCCTGTTTTCCAATGCCACTTTAGATCTACCACATGCCTGACAAGACGCATGACCGAAGTCATGAGAGTACACCACTGAGCCGCCCAGCTTGGCAGCGGTACGGCTTCACACTTCTCGCTACTGGAGTGGTGATCGTCGTGAGACTGTTCCTCGACCCGCTGCTCGGAGAACACGCACCTCTATTGCTCTCGGTGCTCGCCGTGGCGGCAAGCGCATGGTTCGGTGGGTTCGGGC
>CBINJX010000503.1:0-4698 GCA_966251085.1 uncultured Verrucomicrobiales bacterium | reverse complement strand
TGATGGGCGAGACCGGTCCTTGCGGTCCGTGCTCTGAGCTGCACGTAAACCTGCTCCCGGAGATCGACGAAGTCCGCGACCGCGCTCTCGTGAACTCGAGTGACGCGCGCTGCATCGAGATCTGGAATCTCGTTTTCATCCAGTTCAACGCGAACCCGGATGGCACCTTCACACCGCTTCCCGCGAAGCATGTCGATACCGGCATGGGCTTCGAGCGTGTGACCTCGATCATCCAGGGAACCAAGGAATTCACGGATTTTGCGAACGCCAAGATTTCGAACTACGAGACGGACGTCTTCCGCCCGATCTTCGACGAGCTGGAGAAGCTGAGCGGCAAACGTTACGGCAGCACCCTCCCGCTTCCGACTGCGAATGGGCAGGTGATCCCGACCACGGAGCAAGAGAAGATCGACGTGGCCTTCCGCGTCATCGCTGACCATATCCGCACGCTTTCGTTTGCCGTGGCCGATGGGATTCAGCCGGGGAACAGCGATCGTAACTACGTGCTGCGCCGCATCCTGCGCCGTGCGGTGCGTTATGGCCGTACACTCGGTTTCCAGGAGCCTTTCTTCTATAAGCTGGTGGACGTGCTCGCCCGGAATATGGGCGATGTCTTCCCGGAGATCCGTACCCGGCAGCAGTTCGTGCAGGATGTGCTGCGGCGGGAGGAGGAGAGCTTTAACCGGACGCTCGATGAAGGAATCTCTATCTTCGAAGAAGTCACATCCTATAGGCTGATTCAATCGCTTGCTGCCGATTTGGCTCTCGCTGAACTGCGACATACAGTTCTCGATTCATCCTCGTCATCAGCAAAGGCCATTGAAGCATCGCTGTACCGGATTCAAGAGCCGCTTAGGAATGTTTCCGCTAGGATGTGGGAAAAAGTCGCGACTCCTGAGGAGATTGAATTTCGTGAGGCTACAAAACAGCTTTTTGGAAAAGTCTCTGTCCAGGCATTCTGGCCGGAGGTGACGGGACTATTGCCATATTTATTATCCAAAGCGGATCAGATCCTTGCGCAAAATAAGGTGATCAATGGCAAGGCAGCTTTCCTCCTCTACGACACTTACGGTTTCCCGCTCGACCTCACCGAGTTGATGGCCCGTGAACGTGGTCTCACTGTCGATGTAGCTGGCTTCGAGGCGCTCATGAAAGAGCAGCGCGACCGCGCCCGTGCCGCACAGAAAAAGCAGATTATCGAGCTTTCCCAGATCGAGACGCAGACGCCGACCCGTTTCGTTGGTTATGATGCACTCACGACCTCCGCGACTGTTCAGGAAGTCGTCTCGCTGAAAGACAAAACGGCTGTCGTTCTCGATACTTCCGCTGCTTACGCGGAAATGGGCGGTCAGGTCGGCGACACCGGCGAGATCGTCGGTTCTGGCCAGATCTGGACTGTGACGAATACACAGAAGAGCGGCAACACCTGGCTGCACTTCTTCTCGTCCACTGACGAAGCTCCCGCGACTGGCTCGCAGGTGATCCTCGAGATCGACCGTCCGCGCCGTCGCGCTATCGAGCGGCATCACTCCGTCACTCATCTCCTCCACTGGGCTTTGCACGAGGTGGTCAGCAAGGAAGCGACCCAGAAGGGCTCCTTTGTCGGACCCGACAAGCTCACCTTCGACTTCAACTCCCCGGCGCTTACTCCTCAGCAGGTGCGCGACATGGAGAAACTCGTGAACGAGCGAATCCTCGAGAACTCCTGTGTCTCTTGGAGCGAGATCCCGTACTCCGAGGTCAAGGGCCGCGAAGACATCATGCAGTTCTTCGGCGACAAATACGGCGACGTCGTCCGTGTGGTGCAGATCGGCGGTCAGTCACAGGCTCTGAACGGCTACTCCATGGAGCTCTGCGCCGGTACGCACGTCCGCGGCACCGGTGAGATCGGCCTTTTCCGGATCGTTGCCGAGAGCGCGATTGCGGCAGGTGTCCGTCGTATCGAAGCCGTTGCCGGCCTGAACGCATACGACTTCGCTTCCGCCGATACCGAGCGCCTCAAGCAGCTCGCCGCCAAGCTCAACAGCCCGCTCGGCGAACTCGAGAAGAAGCTCGACGCGATGATCAGCCAGCAGAAGGAGCTGGAGAAACAGTTCGAATCGCTGCGCAAGAAGCAGGCCGCTGCTACCGCTGCCTCTCTCGTTGGCCTCGCTCAGGAGTTGAATGGCACACCCGCCATCATCCAGAGCGTGCCCGGTGCAAACGGCGACGAACTGCAGTCCATCGCCGACGCGCTGAAGGGGACCTTCAAAGGCGTGCTCGTGCTCGCCGGGGCGGTGGGCGATCAGGTTGCGCTGCTCGCAGCCGTTTCACCTGAGTTCACCTCCAAGTTCCAGGCCGGCAAGATCATCCAGACCATCGCACCGGTGGTCGGAGGCAAGGGTGGCGGTCGTCCCGACAATGCCCGTGGCGCCGGTAAGGATGCGAGTAAGGTCGATGCGGCGCTTGCCCAGGCGAAAGTGTTGCTGGCTTAGGCGAATGACGAATGACGAATGACGAATGACGAATGACGAATGACGAATGCTCGCGTGTCCTTCGTCATTGGGTCTTCGGACTTCTTTCGGATTTCGTCATTCGAACTTCGTCATTCAATCCTAGCGGAGTTATTTGAACATTTCTCCGCATGAGGCACTATATGGCAGTTTTGAAGCGCAAGAGTTGTGCCTTGCCCTCATCTGTGCCCCTTTAGAAAGGGGTGGTCAGCCCTTGGCTGCTTCACTATTGTCCCGCTGCTACTCCCAGATTGTTCCTTGCCCCTATGAGATTTGACCGTGTCCCCTTTGCTCGCGTGGCTATCGTTGCCTCCGCGATCCTCCCGGGTCTCGCTGGCGTGTCGGTTCAAGCGCAAGCTCCCGCCCAAGCCCAGCAGACGATTGACGGCCAGCTGCACGCTCGCGGCTTGGAGCAGTTCAATGCCGGTAATTACGACGAAGCGGCAAAGAGCTTCGCGATGATTCCGCAGCAGGTGCCGACTTCCATTTTCATCCCGGAAGCGGAATTTCGTCTCGGTCACATCGCTTATCTTCAAGGGGATTATGCCAAGGCGATTCAGCAGTTTGAAAAAGTCCCGACGCTGAAAAACGTCCCGCCGGAAATTGCGGAACTGGCGGCGCTCTTCATTCCGCAGGTCTCGACCGCAAAGGCGAGCAAGCTCCCGGTGGAGGATCCGGAGCGGAAGGCCGCTTTTGAGGACGCGGCACGGCAATACGACGCCTTTATCCAGAAATTTCCACAGAGTATCGAAGTGGAGTCCGCGAACTATGGCAAGGCGGTCTCGCTTTATCAGGTCGGCCGTTACGAGGACGCCGCGACCGCGCTACGGGCGAACCTTCAGAGGTTTGCAAACAGTCCGTCGATTCTGGATAGCCAGTATCTGCTGGCATTGACGGTCGGCACGCTCGCGAACGTGACCCTGCAGAAGGCGACCGCAAAGGATCCAACTGCGGATGCCAATTACAACGAGGCGGAGCGGCTCCTGAACGACATCATTGCCAAGCGCACGGACATCGCTCTGGCAAATGATGCGCGTTTTCAGATTGCAGAGCTGAACTTCGCGCGTGCGGGATTCACCCAGAAGAAGGAGGAAAAGGACGCTCTTTATCAGAAGGCGCTGGATAATTACCGGGTGGTGGCGTCGAAGGACTTGGTCATCCAGGCCCAGAAGGCGCATATCGAGCGGATCCGCCAGGCAGGTATCGCGGCGGGGCGCTCTGGTGACGTCAATACGTGGAAACGCTCGCAGCGCTTGATCGAAAAAGAGCGCGACAAGCTTGCCGCTCTCGAGGATCGCGCCGACCAGACTTTCACGGCGAAGCTGAAGACTGGCCAGATCTTCTTCCAGATGGGCAAACCCGACGAAACCCGGGTGGTGCTGAATTTCATCAAGGAGTTCGCTGGCGACGATGCCGAGGCGAAGAAACAGATCCCTTATTTCCAGGCGCTCTCCTACGCGACGCAGAATATCGATGCCAAGGGTCAGGTCGAGGCTCTCGCGGCCAAGACAGAGGAGGCGTACAAGGCTTTTAAGGCAGCGTTTCCAAAGGACAAGATCGCGGAGAACCTCGCGATTCTTGTCGGCTCCGGCTTTGTCGAGAGCGATCCGGAGAAGGCGATCAGCTACTTCAAGGAATCTCTCGAAGATTATCCGGACGGTCGATTCAAGATCGAAGCACTGACCCAGCAGGCGGCCGCGCTGACCAAGCTGCAGCGCTTCGATGAGGCGATGGATCTCTATAAAAAGACCCTCGCCAGCAGCAGCAGTAAGGAGATCTCATCTGCGGCCGAGTTTGGTATCGCAGATATTCATCGCCAGACCGGCAAGGTCGATGAGGCGATTGCAGCTTTCAAAAAGGTCCGCGACGAGTACAGCGAGACTCTGCAGGCTCCGAATGCCGCATTCTTTGTCGGCCAGCTCACCTTGGAGAAAGGTGATGCAAAGGGTGCAGTCGCCGAGTTTGAGAACTTTACCCAGAAGCACTCGGATCATGAGCTGATGCCGCAGGCGATGTTCACACTCGCCGCTGCCCAAGCTGCTCAAGGTGATAACGAGGCAGCGCTCAACACTTTCAAGGAGGTCGCGGCCAAGTATCCTGAAAGCGAAGTCGCTCCATTTGCCTATTTCCCGCGTGGCAGCATCGTGAACGCCGCCGGCAAACAGGCTGTAGCGGTGACGATCATGCGGGAGTTCATCGAGAGATA
>CBINJX010000502.1:0-4699 GCA_966251085.1 uncultured Verrucomicrobiales bacterium | reverse complement strand
ACCGCATCGGACGCCGAGCCCTGTGGGGTCAGATTTTTGTAGGCATCCTCAACAGGATTGTTCGGCTCGTTGAAACCCAGCAAATGGTTGATCTGTCGCGACTGCCAGTTCTGGTTCAGGCCCGGCCAATAGGGCTGCTGTTTGATGGCTACGTACTCCCAGTCCAGAGCGGAGTTCTTGCTGATGCTCCAGTTGTAATGCCAAGTCGCGCTCAAGGCGGTGGGATCGACATCGCAGGAGCCTTTCTTGGTAACCCAGCGCCAGGGGAACACCCGGATGAAACTCACCGAGTTGTCCAGATCGTCGGGCAGTACCGCCACCTCGATATCACCATCCTGTGCGACATAGTTCCTGCTGACTCCCGTGCCGTTGGCATTCTGCGCAATAGTGGCCGTGTAGCCGCGCTTGAGTTTGAAAGAGCTGATGTTATTCGCCAGCGCACCCAGGCTCGTGTCGTTGTAGGCGGTGTAATTCGTCAACGCCATCGACGAACCCGTGAAATACTTCCCGGCAAAGACCTGAAGCGGCGCGAAGGTCGAGGAATGCGGGATCACCGCCGTGCCGTTGGCGTACTGCACGATCCTGCAGTTCGTATTCAGGACCGCCGCCGCGCCATTGACCCGGATCTGGCTCAAGTAGGTGGAGTTCACGACGGACGGCTTGATGTTCGTCATGAAGAGCCACGCGTCCGGGGAGGTGAGATTGATCGTGCTGCCGGTAAGCGGGCTGCTCGTCCCGGTGATGCGCAGCTCCGCGCGGCCAGTCAGCGTCACCGTCGTATTCGTCAGCGTTGCGTGAGTCTGGATCTCGTTGTCGATCGTCAGCGTCTGGGCGCTCGCGAGCAGCGGCAACAGCCAGGCGAGTGCAAAGAGGGCAACACAGCAGGCGGTTCTCCCGGAGAGAACGTGAGATAACGAAGGATGGTGCATGAAGCTCAGGGGGAGGGACGCTGGACGGGTCGCACATTCTGTCAAATCCGCGAGGAATCGTTTATCCCCTTTAAGGGGGACAAGGCCCCTCGGCCGTCGACAGCCGACAGGCTCGTAATCGTAATCGTGATCTCAATCCGAACGCCGCTCTTGCATTTTGTTTTATAGCTCCGAAGGAGCGCTTTAACTCAGCCCAGTCCGCCAGGGCTGGGAATTAGAAAGAAAGCGTCGGCGGTCTGTAGGACCGCAATCGTTTGCCGGAACAGACGCCGAGTTCCGGAAAACTATGGCCGGTCTTTCAGCAACGAACACGAACAAGAGCGGTGATGAGTCCAGGGAAGTGTGGAGGCTCAACTTCTACTCTATCCTGCACAGTCCGCCTCCCAGATACGCTCGCGCGAGGGCTCTGCCCTCGTGTGCCGTTTCTCAGGGGCTCCGCCCCTCGTTTGGCACAGCCAAGTTCTGCCGCTCGATACCGCCGATGGACTTACTTGTGCGGCCAATCCTCCGAAAGCGGGGCGGAGCCCCGAAGAGGCGGCACACGAGGGCAGAGCCCTCGCGCGAGCGCAAAAGAGGAGGAGAGGGCGCTCCGGTGGCATGACTTCCTTGGGAGACCTCATCTCGTTGTTGCTTTCATCCAGCCCTCGGCCGGGCTGGGCTGAGATATTGCCGGTCCTTCGGACCTGAAAGGCAGAGCCCCTACCCGCCCTGCCCCAGATACCGCACCACCGCCTCTGTCCGCGTACGGACCTGAAGCTTCTGATAGATGCGCTGGACGTGCGTGCGCACGGTCTCGTGGCCGATCTCCAGCTTCTCGGCGATTTCCTTGTAGAGGCAACCTTCCGCAAGCAGACCCAGCACCTCCTTTTCGCGTGGCGAGAGGGCCGTTTGATCCGCGGCTGCCGCTGCTGCTGGTGCAGCCGGCATTTTCTGGAAATAGCTCACCACCTTCCGCGCGATGTGACTGCTCATCGGCGCGCCGCCGGAAAGCATCTCGCGCAGAGCGGACAGCAGCTTCTTCGGAATGTCGCGTTTGACGAGATAACCGTTCGCTCCAGCGCTCAGGGCTCGGAAGATCTTCTCGCTGTCCTCATAGACCGTCAGCATCAGCACGTGCACCTCCGGCGCTTTCTCCTTGAGCGCTGCCACACAATCGATGCCTGACATGCCTGGCAGATGCACGTCCATCAGCACGATATCCGGCATCGAAGCAAGCAACGCGGGCAGCGCCTCCTCACCGCTCGGCCACGCGCCGATGCAGCGGAAGCCGGGCGTTTTATCGATGAGCTTCGTGAGATGCTCACGGATCCCATGATCGTCCTCGACAATGCCGACAGTCGTCATGGCGCGTCTGGCAGGGGCCAGTGGAATGTGACTCGTGTGCCGCTGCCGCGCGCGCTCTCCAGCCGGCACGAGCCACCGATCTCCCTGAGCCGGGCACTCATGTTGCGCACGCCATTACCCGTCGGTGCGCTGGCGACATCGAAGCCCGCACCGTCATCGGCAACGGTGATCTCCAACGCCTCGTCCGTGGCAGCAACCGTGAGGCGGATTTCGCGCGCAGCGGCATATTTCACGGCATTGTTGAGTGCTTCCTTCACGGCGAGGAAAAGATTGTGTCGCACTTCGGCGCTCAGCGGGATGGGGGGAAGTGTGGCAGGGACATTGTAGCGGGCGCGCACGCCGGAGTCCTCCAGAAATTCATCGGTAAAACGACACAGAAACGTGCCGAGTTGGTCGAGCGAATCATTGCTCGGTTCGACCGCCCACACGATTTCATCCATTGATTGAACGATCCGCCGCGAAGCCGTCGCGATCTCCTCCACCTGCTCCGGCGCGGCGCCATCCGGGAGCCCCGCGACCATCAGGCTCAGACGCGTGAGCTGCGCGCCGACATCGTCGTGAATATCCCGCGCGATCCGCATCCGGTCTTTCTCCACCCTGGCCTCGAGTTCCAGCCGCGCGAGTCGTTGCCGATAACGCCGGCGCGCTGATCGCCATACTCCCACACCGAGTACCGATCCGCCCAGCAGCGTGGCCACTGGAGCGAACCACGGCTCCGTCCAGATATACGGGCGGATATTTACCGGCAGCACGATTCCCTGGCTCTGGTAAACCGCCCCCATGCCGCGTCCCACCGCGCGAAAGAGCATCTGACCGGGCGGCACGTCAGTGTACCGTGCCGCATGTGAACGCTGATCCCCGACTCGGGAACGTTCCCACCAGCCGATGGTCAGCACCTCGCCGGGTTGGATTTCCTTTGGAAGCGGTTGTCGCGAGACCCAGGCACCGGCGCTGGTCTTCGAAAAATCGCGGAGCGTCATCAGATAGCTCGTTTCCACAGGGGGAGGAGGCGACTTTTCAAGCCGGGCAATTGCAACATCACCACGGCGCTCCCATTGCATTGGGAAGTTGTCCCTGGCGTGCGGATCAGCCGGTTCCAACTTGGGATTTGGCCAGAAGCTCTCCTCCGGGCCGAAGGACTGGCTGGAGCGGTTCACCGTCACCTCGGCGATTACCCATTCGCCAGTCAGTTCAGGGCGCCATGTACCGGAATCAAACGTGATCTCCAGCGATTCCGCCCCTTCGGGCACGACAATCGGAACGATTCGACGGTTGAGATTGGAACGTTTCTGCACCGGTGGCCAAGCCAGGTTTTGCCCGGGGACAGGAGCGCGCTGCGAGGATAACTCACGTCCTTCGCCATCGAGCATCCGCAATATCAACGCCATCTCTCCATCCACCGTGCGCCAGGTGGAATCATGTCCAAGGAGCTGATATTCCACGATCCATCCATCCGGAGTGTCCCCCTGTGTGCGGAAGCGAATCTCCAGATCATGCCGCCCCGCAGGCAATACGATACCAGCCTCGCGCGAAAACGCGATCGGCTGTCCATCCGCCAGCACCTGCTCGATCTCGAGCATCGGCGCGCCGGCTCCGGGCATCGGAGCAAAGACAAGGGCACAGAGGCAGAGAATCCGGGGGAGGTTCACGCCGCGCCTCTAGCACAGCCCAGAAAGATCGTAAAGAAACCGCCGGGGCATCTTTGGAGGGTGAGGGTTGAGGGACGCGCACGTGCGGATCCGAGCAGGCGCCTTCGCGGCAAAAAGCAGCGGACGTTGCCTTTGAGGCAATGGCGGTCAATGCCATGCCTTATCCGTCAGGCGATCCGGTGTTTCCAGTATTCGGGTTCGCGACCACAGTGAGCCACAGCCACGATGAGCACATAGTCTGGCTCGATGGTGTAGAGGATAGCGTAGGGAAACACACGGGTGAGACACCGGCGCACATCCTCGTCGAACGTCCTCCATCGAAAGGGATTCTCCAGAATGAGTTCGATGGCTTCCTCAACACTGACGATGAACCGCAGGTCCAGGCCCGGTTGCTGCCGGGCATAGTAGTGAGCGGCCTCGTGGTATTCGTCGAGTGCTTCCGGATGAAACTCAAACCTCATCGCCCCAAAGAGCGGCGGACTCGGGCCAATGCCTCATCGCCGGGGATCGTCTCCACGCGTCCTTGACGCACCTCGTCACGGCGGCGCTTGGCTTCGGACGCCCACAACTGGTCGAGACGACTTGCCTCCGCGACATCAAGACTCTCCACGAGACGGTCAGCCAGGAGGGCACGCTGCTCGCTGGGCAAAGCGAGAGCCTCCTCCGCAAGTTGCTCAATCGTCATGGGCATAATCACACGATAAGCGCTCCCCTTCCTCATTCAAGGCAATTGCCGTCCATCTCCCAGAGCGCGGTAGACTCGCCAAACGGATCGAA
>CBINJX010000501.1:0-4710 GCA_966251085.1 uncultured Verrucomicrobiales bacterium | reverse complement strand
GAGTTCACTGCCAAGTACAACTAATTGTCCCCGGACCTGAACTGAGTTCACCCTGAAGTAGAACCAGTTGTACTCCGGGATGAACTGAATTCACCTCCGAGGACAACCAGTTGTACCTGGAGGGGAACTGATTTGTATCCCGGGTACAATTAATTGTACGCCAGATACAACTCGGGGTTTTCCGGGGCGCTCCGAGAATATTCTGGCACTTCTGTCACAAGGGAAAAGCGGCTTTTCCCAACAAGCCGTGGTGACTGACTGAATTGCCTCCGGCCAAGCTCAATGCCTCTGAGAAGCATCTTGGGCGGGAGTCAGAAGTGAGAAAGTTAAGGGGAATCTGCGAAACCTAGCAGGCTGACTCTACTCCTGTTCCCCTTGGCGGCACCCTAACACCTCCCGGTCGGAAAGTCGGGGCCGAGAAAGTTTTTATATAAAATCTGAGAGATTCACACAGTCAGGCAGGCAATCTGCTTAGACCGCTGGCCGATTTTCTGAATCTTCCATGTCAACGACAAGACGCCTCGACCCGCTTTCAGCCCGCCCGAAACAACCTCGAAAGCCTTCAGACCTCTTCGCCGAGTGCGCGGCACGCCGGTTCGATATCCAAACGCTGGAAGATCGTCTACTTTTTTCCGCAAACATCGGGGTGAGTGACGACACGGTGCGGATCGATGAAGCCACCGCGAATGCCTTGAGCACCGGCCTTACCGAAGTGGTGAAAGTGGCCGGTGAACTTGAAGGAGCCGCCGATCTGGCCACTAAAATCACTGGAGTCGGCAAATCTCTAGGCGAACTCTTTGACCTCGGTTCGGAAGACGGTAAGGCAGGATTCCTCGCGGAAGAGATCACGCAGCGTCTGGAAAACTTCCTTGCTACGAAGCTGGCGGACCCGGATGTGGTCGCTGCCGGAGGCGTACAGGCCAGGGAAATCACGGCCTTTCTGGAGAGCCTCACTCCCTCCTCTGGTTCAGCGTACAGTTCTCTGACTGTCGATGTCCTCAGCGGAGGTTTCTACTCAGAGAGTGGTGAGTTCGAGTGGGAAGTTGCCGTAACCGGCAAGCGCATGGATTCGTTCGACCTCAACGCCGGCGTGGAGCTGGGTGCGGTTGGTGTGGCGCCCAGCGCCCCCGTGTCGATACCGATCGCTGCGGACGCCTCGATGAAGTTTTCGTTCGGAATCAATCCCCTGACGAACAGCTTCTTCATCACCTTCTCCGACCTGAGCGTCTCCGCAGAAGCGGACACCGGAAATACGCTCGACTTCGATGTGAAGCTGGGTGGCGGGAACTTTTCCGTGACCGACGGTTCGGTGAAACTCGGTGCGGCTGTGGAAGGCGTGACTCTGGCGGTGACAAAGGACAGCGCCGGGCGCATCGGCGCGGAAGGGCTGGGTGAACTGACCGATGGAATCTCGGAAGACGAGGTTTCCAGCACAAAATCCTCCACTGGATTGCAGGCGACCTTGCCGATCACCGGCGTGCAGTTGGTTGAGCCGGTTGTCAAAATCAGCGCAACTGACGCGCTCGCCTCCGCTCCGGCCCAAGTCGCAGTGAATTACCTGATCACCGATAGCGCGATGCAGCAGCATCTGCTCGGTTTGTTGACCGCACTGGATGCCCAGGTTGCTGCGATCGCCGGGCAGGATTTCTTCTCGGAGAATATTCCGGTGATCGAGCAATCGCTCGGAGGAATGGTTTCCGGTGGCGAGGTGGCATCGCTTCTCTCCATGAAGCAGGTTGCCAGCGATTACTTCGCAACCGCTACAGAGCCAACCCTGAACGGCTTGGCTGACGCGATCACAAATCATCTCCTCTCCCGCTACGAGAGCATCGGCAAGGGCTTTACCGCCGTTTATGACGGACTGAACAACGAGCTGAAACTCGAGGCGGATCTGGAGATCAAAGCAGCCAGCTCCACGGTTAAGCTCGATAAACTGGGCGACCCGGTTGCCGAGCTGAATCTGGACCTCTCCAATGCTCCGGAAGTGGAGGTGGAAGCTGCGGCCAAGGCAAAGTTTGTCATCGCCTTTGACCTCACTGACAGCGAGGTGACGGCAGATGAAGTTTTCCTCCGGATGGAGAACCTCTCTGTCGAAGCGGCGGTCAATGCCTACGATCTGATCTTCAATCTGAATATCGGCCCGATGGGGGCGAAGGTCGAGAATGGCTCGGTCGACCTGTTGGCAGCTGGTAAGGTCAACTTCACCGATCCGAATGCGGATGGACGGCTTACCGCAGACGAACTCAAGGCAGAGAACATCGGCCTGACTGCAAGCGGAGAGACAGAGATCAATCTCCCTCTCAGCATCGATTTCGGCGGTTACGATTTCAAAGTCGAGGGTGTCGCCCCGGCTCTGCGTATCTTCTCGGACGACCTGGTCAATGGCCGCATCCAGGTGGATGCCACGACTCCGAACTTCTCCCGTATTTTCAATCTCGGAAAAATGGGATCGGAGCAGGTGCTGAGCCTGATGATCTCGACTGGCGATTGGATGGCGCAGTTCCGCAACTCTTCCGTCTTCGACGTGAAGATCCCATTCCTCGCGAATGTGGATCTGGGTAATGCGTTCGACTTCGGCACGCTGTTTGCCGAGAACCTCCGCAACAAGCTCACGATCAACGAGGCTTCGGTGGTCACGCGCTTGTCCTCGCTGAACCTCACCCAGGCGACGCCGTTCATGCTGTCGATCGATAACGATCCGACTTTGGCAAAAATGGTAACCGTGGCGGCGGGCAACTACACGACGCCAGCCGCGGTGGCGCAGGCCTTCTCCGATGCGCTGGTCGCGGCTTACGGAGTGAACCCGCCAGTGCAGGTAACCCTGGACAGCGGCAGTGATCAGAAAGCCGGCACAACGGACGATGTAGTGAAGTTTGTCACCAACTCGCTCGTCACCCCGGGTTTCTCAATCGTCGCCCCGCTCACCCATCTTTCCGCGCTTGGTCTGTATAGCGGTTCCACGGCGGCAACACTGACAGCCGCATCGAGCCCGACCTCGACGGAAGGCAAGCTCACGGCGGATGCGAAGCTCGTCGTTTCCATCAACGGCGCTTCCCCCGTTGCTGTCACGGTGACAAAGTTCGACACCTCGTCGAACACGAGCGTTGCTGACCTTGCCTTCTCCGTGGATACCGCTTTCAAGGCGGCCGGCATCTTCAACATTGCCGTTACTGCGGTAGACGGAAAGCTGGTTTTCACGGGCAACGACTCCGTGCAAACTTTCCTGATCGGAGGCGAAGGCACAACCGCCTGGAAGGAACTGGGACTCCAGAGCGCGAACAGCGCCGGCCTTGGCTCACTCGCCAGCCTCCAGAAATCGACCCCGGCATTCTCGACTTTCCAGGAGTTGGTCCCGATGCTCGCCGAGGCGCTCGGGATGCCGGAGGAAGCGATTGCGCCGAGCTACGATCCGGAAACCGAAACGGTCCGCCTCCATGTGAAATTTGGAGCGGATGCCGCCCCGGTACAGGTCCCTGTCTCAATCGTGAAGAATGTTGAAGGACAACTCACCGGGCTGAAGACGGTGAATGCCAGCGGTGAAGACGCGATCGGCTACATCACGCTGACACCTCGAATGGGTGCTGAACTGACGTTCGGTTATACCTTCAACGCACCGGCAATTACCGAAGAAATCAGCATTGCCCCGGGCCGCGGTTATGTTTCACCGGCTGGTTACGACCGCTCCACAGGGGTGGCAACTCCAGCAGTATGGAACGGACAACTGAGCGCGGACGCCCATCTGACCATCGTTCTCGACAACGGCCAAGCGGTGGCTCTGACCATCCCGCAGTCAGCCACCACCGGGAATACTTCGGTGGCGGATCTAGTCGCTGATATCAACGAAGCGATCACCAGCACCCCTGCCCTGCAGGGGAAAGTGAAAGCCACGCTGCTGCCGGCTACTGCCGACACCGCGGAGCGCGTACAGATCTCCACGGTCGCTGGTGCGTCCCGCACGTTGCAGATCAAAGCCGAAAAGAATGATCCGGCAGCCAAGGAGCTCGGTTTCAAGCCCGACTCGTTCATGCAGGGTGCTGATCAGTCCATTTCCGTCTCGGGGATCAGCAACGTAAAAGCGCCCGTACTCGAGGCAGATGCCAGCTTCAAGGTCAGCGTCGATGGTGCTCCCGCGATAACCATCACGATCAAGGCAGAGGATACCGCCGACAACACGTCGTTCGCGGACCTGCTGGTGGACATCAACGCGGCAATCGCCACGGCGGGACTCCAGGAAAAACTGATCGCCACCCGCCTCGGTGCAAGTGAGCGGATTACCTTCTCGACCCTGGGTGAAGCTCGCACCTTGCGTTTTGAAGCTGCGAAGGAAGATCCGGCCGTTACCGCGCTGGGACTTAGCGACACCGCGACATTCCTGCGTGCGAAGGGCGGCGCGTTCTTTGTCGAAGACGTAAAGCTCTCCGGCGAGGCCACGATCGCAGTCGATGATTTGAAACTTCAGGGCCAGCTCGGTCTCCTCGGCATCACTACCGGCGACTCCTCGGGCACCATCAATCTCGCAGTGGATGTCGAGTTGAAGGACGCGCAGGAAAATACCCAGTTCAGCTTCGGCTCGCTCGTCAAAACCTTGAACAGCGGTGGCATCGCAGCCATCGCTCACGTCACCCCGACGGGTTCGGCAGATTTCCAGCTGACGCAGGTCGGAGTGCAGGGCTCGCTCTTTGCCGTGCAAGGTACGCCAACGATCGGCTT
>CBINJX010000500.1:0-4717 GCA_966251085.1 uncultured Verrucomicrobiales bacterium | reverse complement strand
ATTCCTCCAAAGCGGTGCCTCGTAAAACTCGCCACCGCACTCCATATGCGCCCCGGTTATCGGCGCGCGAGATTCGAATCTAACACTCCTTGAGTCCAGTCCGTCCCTTTGATTCTTAACTAAATGGTGTTGGGGTTGCGAAGCTACCCTGGGAACAGATGAAAAGGCGCGCCAACCCCAACGGGGTTGTGTCCCGGGAGACGTCCCCAGCGAGAGGGCGCGCGTATGAGAAGGACGCAACCCCTCCGGGGTAGAGGCGCTTGTTCGTTTCCACCCAGGGTAGCTTCACAACCCTGGGCTCTGGGACGGAACCTCTTGGTACAAGGCAGATGCCGGACTTGGTCCACCTTGCTTTCTTCAACATCGTGCCCGTGAGTCGATAGCGAAGAAACATGTACTTTCCCCCGCTCATCCCTCGCATGGGCCCGCATGAAATGGCCAAAGTCGAGATCAGATGTCAGCACCCGGCCTGGTAAGCCAACTGTGAAGAGGCAACTCTCTGCGGAGTTCAACGACGCAGGTGCCACCTCGGGTCCTTGCGGCCGGGCCTCAGGCGGTTTGGTGGTTTGGAGCCTGAGCTTTGATTGTGAGCCAATGCACCATCACCCTCCAACTCTGCCCACGCCAGAGGCCAGAGACGGCACGTCCTTTACAAGCGCGGGACCGAGCCGCCTCTACACAAGTTTACTCAAGCAGGATCTGCTCTAATCCGCAGTTACTCACTTCCAGCAAGTGATTCTCACAAGCCGCTTTGGTGCACTCAAACGAGGAGCGCCCTATCGTGCACCTGCCCCGTCCTCCCGCCCTACCCCAGATTCAACGCCCCACCTTCACACATCTCGGCCTTGCCGAAGGTGTTGATCTGATGCCCCATTGCATTTGCAAGGGTGACCCAGAGACGGTTGTGCGGGACCTTTTGTAGCTTGAGGCTTCGGCCCATTTTGAATCCGGGCGCACCGCCGACGATGACGCAGGGAAGATTGTCGAGCGTGTGACTGTTGCCCTTGCCGAGTTCGTTCGTCCAGACGATGAGCGTGTTATCGAGCATGTTCCCCTCGCCTGTCGGTTCCGGGGTCTCGGCGAGACGCTTCGCCAAATAAGCCAACTCACTGGCGAACCAGGTGTTAATCTTCTGGAGTTTCTCCTGAGAGGACTGGTTGCCGTCCGGATCATGCGAAAGGGAGTGATGCCCTTCCTCGATACCGAGCCAGCGCATGCGGGCCTGTCCGACTGAGCGCATGAACTGCAGCGTCGCGACACGGGTCATGTCGTTCGCCATGCTGTTGACCAGCAGATCGATCTGCATGCGACTGATCTGCGGCGTGTTGTCGTTTACGAGTTCGATACTCGGGTCCAGTTCGGGCACTGGATGCTGCAATTCGGCGTCCGCATCTGTGTTCTGAAGCTCCTTCTCGAGATCACGGACGAGGGTCAGATGCTGTTCGAGGAGCACCTTGTCGCGTGCGCTCAGTTTGGAGGAAACGCGTTTCAGGTCCTCGTGTACGTCGTCCAGCACACTCACGAGGCTCTCCTTGTCTTTCATCTGCCCATAGAGCTTGCCGAACATGTCGTACGGATTGTCCACGGGAGCAATCGGCTGGTTTGCTCCCGCATAACACATGCGGGTCCATGGATCGGCGCGGTCCGGCACGGCGATACCGAACTCGAGCGAGCCAAATCGGGTGCGCGTCTCCTCACGGCTCTGGAGGAAATTCTTGATCTCCTGATCGATGGAAATGCTGCTGGCCCACCCCGCCGGTGTGTGGGAGCCGCCCTGGATGTTGCCAGGCAGAAGCTCTGAGCCGGTAAGCAGGCAGCTCATACCGCGCATGTGGTTATCACCATCTCCACGGATCTTGTTATGAATTCCATTGAGAAGGAGAACCTTGTCGCGGAACGGTTCCAATGGCTTGAGGCTCGGCTTGAATTCGAAGCTTTCCCCTTCCTGGTCCGGCCAGAAGTGGTTCGGCAATGTCCCGTTGGGCGAGAACATGATGATCAGCCTCTGACGCTTCTGGGGAAGCGGCGCCCCGGTGAGACTCGGGAGCCCTGCCAGGAACGGCAACGCTGCGGCGGAGATGCCGAGAGAACGGAGGAAATGGCGCCGGGTCAGTGGTGAATGCAGGTTCATGGGAAGCTTTACGAATTCGGGTTACTTCTTCGCCAGTTGGTGCGGCTCGTGCGCAGAAAGATCTTTGGAAGCGGCGATGATGGCGATCTCGGTCAGCAGTTTCTGGATGTTAAACTCGTTGCCTTTGAAAGATTGCAGCAATCCGTCCAAGGTGTCCGAGCCATAAGCCCCGATACCTTGTTTGACGGAGTGCTGGAAGAGCTGGCGGATGAATGCGCGGTGTCCCCGCTCGCTCTTTACTGCAAAGTCGGCGACGTCCCGCGCACCTTTGAAATGCACGGTTTCGCCATCGTCAGTGAGGAGTTCACCGGTGGGATCGACCGGCTTCTTGTTATCCTCGGTGCGCCAGCGACCGATAGCGTCGAACTGCTCGAGTGCGAAGCCTAGCGGATTGATGGTCGAGTGACAGCCCATGCAGGAGGTGTCCTTGGTCATCTCCGTGACCTTCTCACGCATGGTGAAGGTCGGATCGAACTTGCTGTCCTCGAATGCGATCGCCTCGGGTGGAGATTTGAGAGTAAACCCCAGGACGTTGCGCGTAAGGAAAACGCCGCGGTGAATTGGCGACGTGTATTTGCCGTGCGCCAGGGTGGTCATGAGGTACGGATGCGTGACGACTCCGGCACGCTGATTGGGGTCAAAGGTCACCCGCTGGAATCCATCGCCTTCCACTTTTTCCTTCCCGTAGAAGCGCGCAAGACGTTCGTTGAGGAGAAGGTAATCGGCCTGCAGCAACTCCCGGTAATCAGAGCGCTCACTCCAGACGATCTGGTCGAGGAAAAGCGCGAGCGAGGTACGGAGATCGGCGAGCACGGCTTCGTCAAAGCCGGGGAATGCCTGGGGATCCTTCGACACCGAATCGCCGCGCTCCAGTTCGAGCCAGTGATGGAAAAAACCGTCGAGTTTCGCCTTGGTGCGTCCATCCGCAATCATCCGGCGCGCGTGTTCGGCGATCTGCTCGCGGGTGCGGAGCTTTCCTTCGGCGGCTGCCTTGAGGAGTTTTTCATCCGGGAGCGAATCCCAGAGGCTCAGGGCAAGACGCGATGCGACATCATAGTCGTCCGGCTGCTGGCGAAGATTGAGATCCGGATAAAGGAACCGGGGCGACTTGAGCACGAAGAGGACGATCCGTTTGATCGCGATCTCCGGGCTCTTGGCCGCGCTGAACTGCGCCTCGATGAAGCCGGTGTACTCTTCGCTCGTCGGCCGGCGAAAGGCAGTTTCGAGAAGTCGCCGGGCGAAATCCTTCAGCCGGTCCACACGATCGGGTGCGTCCGCTTTGACCCCGGAAAGCTCGGCAAGGTGTTCCTCCACATGATCCGCAACCGCGATTGCCGCATCCGTCGTGGCTTTCTGCCACTCTTTGGAAACGCCTGTGCCGCGTTCATATCCGACACTCCGGTCATCAGGAGGAAAGTGGGTACTGACCACCATCGTCGGGCGAACCGAACGCGGAAACAGCACTCGCTCCGGGATGTTTTCCTGGACACCGTGCGGTGTCTTCCACTGTAGCTGAATCGAGGCGCTCTTGTCCTTGAACTTAAAAAACTCGAGGGCGATCGGGTAATGCCGTCCGCCCAGAAGATAAACGCTCTTTCTCTCTTCACGAAGTTCCCCTGTGCTGACCCAGGCATCGATCAGGTTCTTCTCCCGGTTATTCACCCAGAGCCGGGCGCCGTTTTCAGTTTTGATGATGAACTCGTAGGTACCCGTCTCCTCGGCAAAGATCGAACCATCCCACCGGATTCGGAACTCTTCGGGCAGAAGCCGCGCCGGATCAGGACTATCCGAGCCGAAAGCAAACGAGATCTGCCGATCGACACGCTCAAATTTATCTCGCTCTCTCTCCTTCTCGCGATCGCGGTCCTTGCTCTTTTCGCCCTCCTTTAAAGGCAACGGCGGGCCGAGCCTCTCCAGGGCAAATCCGCTGTAGTTCCCCCTTAGTCCGCGCTCGTCGCCGGTCACACTCTGGAATCCGCCACGGAAACGGCCGATCAAATCGGCAACCGTGGCCCGGTACTGGGCAATCGTGAGCCGGGCCAGCTCCACCTCCGGCGGGCGGTTGCGGACCTGAGCGGCTGGAGAATAAAAGGCGTCGTAGATGTAGGCCGAGATTTGTGCCGCCTCTTCATCGGTCAAGGATCCCGGATCATCATCGGGCATGGTCCGCTTGACCCGACGGGTCAGAGCTTCCAATGAACGGTCCCCTATCAGAGGTTCATCGTACTCATCGTTCACCCCCTCGCCGTTCTTTCCGTGGCAATCCGCGCAAAGCGTTGTGTAGAGTGCCACACCGGGATGCTCCGGCTGCTGCGACCAGAGCGTCGCACCAAGCGGCAGAGCAAGGCTCGTCAGGAGCAGACGTCGGATAACAGGAAAGAGGTTCACGGAACGATGATGCGTTGAAGCGATCTTTTGGATTCGCCCCAGCATTACCGGGAGAACCTCCGATTCTTAGGCTCGATGGAATCATCCCCATGAACGCGACCTCCGCCCGAAAGCCGTACAGATCGGCAGAGAAGGCCTGACCTCCAGCCGTTAAGAGCCGGATCGCAACCGCCTGGGAATAAACCTTACCAAATAGAA
>CBINJX010000499.1:0-4721 GCA_966251085.1 uncultured Verrucomicrobiales bacterium | reverse complement strand
CTGCCGGTGCGCGGCTCTCAACTCAATACTCTCAACTAGTCACTTTCAGAGAAGACCTGAAAGGCAGTTTGATGCCTCTGCCACTCCACTCTTCTGTTCATCCCAGAATGCGGCTCCTTCTGTTGCAGGCATAGGGAGATTCCCAAGCGAATGATCCAAAAGCGATGTTTGGGGTGAAGGTCTTTGAAAAGTTCTTGTCACAAATCCGCAAACTTACTATTTTCATCCTCGTTCCCTCCCAAGCCCGAAAGCGCCTCTCCAGTTCTGCTGGAGAGGCGCTTTTCTTTTCGCTGATTGTTCATTCCTGAGCAGCTCACGTGGCTTCTCTCTTGAGCGCTGTCGAGCCGGCTGTCATGGTCTGCTCTCGTGAAGCTTCCCCGGCTCGTTACTCTCGTTCTTCTGCTTCCTTTGCTGCTCCTCTCCGGATGTGTTGGCGATCGCTATATCGGTGTACGCCGCGATTATTCCCGAGTGCGCGTCACCAACCCACGTGGCGAACTCATTGCCGACTATATCGCCGAAGGGCGTGTACGCGGCACTGAGCGTGGTTATGCGTTCTATGCAGTCGAACGTACTACGTCGACGCCCTACATGATGACCATCCGCTACCCGCGCGGACGCTGGATCGAGGTCGCCGGGCCGAATATTCTGGTCACCCGGAGCGGTAAACCCGAGTGGCTGTATCTGGTCGACGGCTATTAGGAGGACCGTCCCTTTAACGCGGATTCATTTGGTTGCCCACGAATGGATTTGCCGCCGTGAATTCAAACGTCCCCAGAGCGGAGGCTCTAGCGGTAGGACGTGTCACATAAACCACCTGGCGCAGGTTTCCAGCTTACAAAGCGCACGAGGGCGAACCACCGGAAGCGGGGCCGAGAAATGACGGCACCTCGGCCGTGGGGGCAGGAAAACTTGGATCTGTGTGTGAATGCCCGCGTTTCGGTGCGCAGTGCGACTTCCGTGCGCCCTCTGCCGAGGCGCGAATCATCATGCATGTGGGAACGGTGGTATGCGCTCGTGCCTCGCGCAACCCGGCCAGCTTGCCTCCTTTGCCCCTCCGGGACAGCCGCTTCAAGAAATCTGAACCTTACTCGCTGAGCGATCCTGCTGCCGAATGGGAGTAGGATTAAGAGACTCTCCTATCTGGACCGGCTATTAGCACTACAAAGCGGATGCCAATTCCTGAACCTGTGACACGCGTGCGATTGCACGGTCCAGTTCCCTAATATCGATTGGCTTCGTCAGGTGAATGCCGAAACCGCTCGCGAGGCTCCGGGCGACGTCTTCCTCCATACCATAGCCGCTGAGGGCAATTCCGTGGAGTCCCGGAGTGTCTCGCAGTTGAGCCATCAGATCGTGACCACTGCCATCCGGCAGTCCCAGGTCCGAGATGAGCACCTCGAAGTGCGCTTCTCGGGCTGCATCGCGTGCGGCGGCGGTGCTTGCAACCGCCGTGACCTGATGTCCGCGCCGTGTGAGCAGACGTTCCAAAGTGACGCGAGTCGCTTCGTCGTCTTCGACGAGCAGAATCCTACGGGGAAGAGAAGGCTGATCGGCAGGGGTTTGAGACATGGGGGGAAGCTCTGTTGGATGTACGGCTGGTAGTTCGAGGTGAAAGCAGGTCCCATGATCACGCCCCTCGCTGCTCGCCCAGATCCGTCCTCCGTGCATTTCCACCAGCGTGCGTGAAATCGCAAGGCCGAGTCCGAGTCCTCCAAACCGGCGGCTGATCGCTGAATCGCCCTGTTCGAACGCATCGAAAATCTTCTCCAGATTTTCGGAGTCGATCCCGATCCCGGTGTCTTGGATCCGAATGAGAATGGCTGAATCGTTCTGGTCTGATACCTCGACTAAAATCCGCCCGCCCACCGGGGTGAATTTTACCGCATTCTTCAATAGGTTCCAAAGAATCTGCTGGAGTCGCACCGCATCGCCTGAAACCCAGCGGTGGGTCGCGGGGCATTCCACCTGTAGATTCAACCCCTTGGAATTGATGTCTGCCTGGAGCACTTCCACGGCGTCGTGGCACAATGCCTGGATATCGACGATCTGCATATCCAATCGCAGCTTGCCCCTGGCGATCCGCGTTAGGTCGAGCAGGTCATCGATCAAGTGTGCTTCCAGTTCGACGTTTTTGCGGACCAGTCCGAAATCCGCGCGCAGTTGAGGACTCAACTCGGGATTGCGCTCCTGGTCGCTCGCCAGGATGAGCACTGGGTTCAGCGGAGTGCGCAGTTCATGGGAGAGGGCTGCAATGAAGTGATCCTTTGCGCGACTGGCTGTCTCTGCGGCGATCCGCGCCAGGTTGAGTTGCTCGGTTGCTACCTGATGCTGGGTCACGTCGAAGTTCACACCAACCACCTGTACGGCTTTGCCCGAGCTATTCCTTACAACGCGGCCCCTTCCGGCGAGCCAACGGACCTTTTCCTCGGGAAGCAGAACCCGGAATTCCGCACTGTAATCACCCAGTCCTACGAGCATTGCATCGAACTGCTGTCGCACGGTTGCGACATCCTCCGGGTGAATGCGGAGGAAAAGCTCTTCCGGTGGCAGTGTGCTCTTTGACCTATCGAGGCCGAATAGTTGGCAGTTTGCCGCATCGAGCAGCACCACGTCGCTTTCCAGATCCCAAGTCCAGAGGCCCATCTGGCCCGCTTCCAATGCCAGTTGGAGACGCGATTCATTCTCGTCGAGAGCTTTTTGGGCACGCTTGCGCTCGGATATATCCTCCGCCACTCCAAATACGCCTACAGGCTTGTCATTCACAATAATTGGCGTTCCGCGAATCATCAGCTCCACGCGGACTCCGTCCTTTCGGATGATTGCCGTCTCCATGAGTGCACAAACGCCGGCCAGCGCATTCTGGAAAGATGTCATGCTGACAGCCACCATATCGGGGGCGCACACGTCCACGAAGCGAAGCGTCCGGAGCTCTTCGAGTGAGTAGCCGGAAATACGCAAGGCTGCAGGGTTTGCGTTCTGAAATCGCCCCTCCAGGTCCACGGAGAAAACACCATCGATGTTATGCTCGAAGAGTGAACGAAACCGCTGTTCGCTCTCCTTCAGCGCCTCCTCAGCCTGTTTTCGATCCGTGATGTCGATGAGGGTGCCGGCGAGTCTTTCAACTTGGCCATTCTCATCAATAATGGGTTCCGCACGGAAGCTGACCCATCGCTCTTTTAAGGGCAGTTGAACCCGACAATCCACGAAGTATCCGGCCTTTTTCGTGGTGGACTCCTTGATCAGGTTTTCGATGTGGATGCGGTCGTCATTATGAAGACGGCTCAGAAATTCGCTGAGAAGAAGAGGACCCTGATTCTCGAACCCGAAGAGTGACCTGAAGCCCGTGCACCCCGTGATATGCTCCGACTCCACCTCCAACTCGAAAGTTCCTGCATGAGCTGCGGAGAGCACAGCCGAGAGCGGAACGGAAGGTCGATCATCTCCTGCGGAGGAAAGGCTACAGGTACGTTTTCCCGATGCTATCCACCAGCCGAGACCACCTCCGGCGACTACTCCTGCGAATGTCGCTAAAACCCAGGGAAGCAGCTCTGCTCCAAGTGCCAGAAGCATCATATTTTGGATGTTCGGCTGTATGTGCTCGTGGGTAACTGCCTTCCCGCTTCTTTGGATACATCTGAATGGCCTTCTGTTCCGCAGCCGATTGGCAAATCTATCCGAGCCCCACTGCTCATGTTGTGAGACTTGGCTCGTGCGGTAGATTTACAATCGTGGGTTTCCAGGGGCCAAAAATGTGTTATTCGCATGTCCTCTCGTTCCTAGCTGTATCCTGAACGATATTCTGTAGGCTCAGTGGGACCTTTGAAAGGTAGGTTTATTCCTACCCCCGAATGAGGTAATACATGGGCGGTCTGTGCTGATGTGCCCGCGGTGCTGTCATAACTTCTCAGGGGACTGCGGGAGGATGCTGGGAGTTGGTGCCGCCCTCCCACGGCAAATTCATGTGATCAGGAAACCTTGGATGTAACCGATGAGGAGGTTAGGTGTGCAGGACGATGAAGCAGATGAACTCCCCTAAGCTCCGCGTTGTAGCCATCGGAGAAATACTATGGGACTTGTTGCCCCAAGGCCCCGTAATGGGTGGGGCTCCCGCAAACTTCGCGATTCATGCCCATGCGCTGGGAGCGAATGCCGAGTTGGTGACTTGTGTGGGGAATGATGATCTCGGTCGAGAGATTCTCAAAAAACTCCAAGCTTTGGGATTTCCCACAGAGCTGGTTGCTATGCGCCCCTCGGCGCCCACAGGTAAAGTATCGGTGAAGTTGGGGGCTGCCGGTCAGCCGACTTACACGATCCATGAGAATGTCGCATGGGATTTCATCGAAGTAACCCCGTCAGCGATGGAGGCGGTAAAAGTTGCTGATATCGTTTGCTTTGGATCGCTGGCTCAGCGGAATGCTGTGTCTCGCACGACAATTCATACCCTGGCTGCCTCATCCCCCGAATCCGCACTGCGCATCTGCGACATCAATCTGCGGGAGCCGTTTATCTCAAAGGAGATCATTTCCGACTCGCTCGACGTCGCAAACGTCTTGAAACTGAACGACTCAGAGCTTCCTGTCATCGCAGGAATGTTCGGGCTCAGTGGGAACGAACCTCAACTTCTCCAGGCTTTAGCGGAGCGCTTCAACCTGCGGGCCGTGGCTCTCACCCGAGGGGAAAAAGGCAGTGTCATTCTTGCCGATGGCCAACTCTCAAAT
>CBINJX010000498.1:0-4733 GCA_966251085.1 uncultured Verrucomicrobiales bacterium | reverse complement strand
AGCAGCTATTCGGTTTGCAGCGCATTCACCTGCCGGTTGCGAAGCGAGAGCCGGGTGGCCAGCCAGGTCCAGAACAGCGCGCCGGCAATGAGCGCCATCAGCAGGAGACTCATCGCAAGCCATGGGAAATCGCTCGCCCTTTCCCGGAGTTGGGGCAGGACAGCGACCAGCGCGCTGACAATGCCGACAACCAACCCGCAGGCGATCAGCCAGCGGTGCTCCGCAAATACGAGCTTCCGCAACTGCCCGCGCCGGAAGCCAACCGCTTCCAGCAGGGCAAATTCACGCCGGCGCTCCAGCACGTTTCTCGCGACTACAATCGCCAGCCCCACGCTGCCGAGCAGCAGCCCGAGTCCGCCGAGCGCCTGGAAGATGGAGAGGTAAGTATTTTGTACTGTCTGGAATTCAGCCAGACGCCGGCTCGCCGGGGTGACCTCGAAACCGCGGTCCTGCAGTTGACGCGAGAGATGTTCTGCCACCGCGTTGCTCTGCTCCGCCGGGGCGTCGATCAGGAAAAAGCGATACCCGCCCTGATCCGGATACTTCTGGATGAAGTGATCCTCGGAAATGAGGACACTCCCCTGGAGCATCGATTCCGCGAGTGTGGCGACGAGCCGCACCTTGAAGGGCTGCCCGCGATCATCCTGGTATTCGATCGTATCCCCGAGCTTCATCTGGAGCGCCCATTGCAGAGTTGCCTGGTCTACGATCGCCGGGATTGCGTCATCAGTGGGAGACTTCAGCACCTCCCATCCACTCCCGGATGCAAAGCGGAAAGCGCCACGCGAGGCGAGTTCGTCTGGTTTCACTCCGAGCAGACGCGGCTGAAGGGCGCGGTTGAGATTCAAGCAGCTCGCATCGTCACCCTCTCGCAACCGGAGCGGAACAATCTGGGTGCCAGCCATCTTCTTCTCATCGAGCACCAGAGCCTCGCGTCCTTTCTCCGTGTTCAGATCTTCGTAAAGCGGCAGGGCGGATTCCGCCACGAGCGCAAAGCCTCCCGTGCCCGAGTGACGATTGCCCACACCTTCCTCCGGAGCCTGCCGGAAGGCGCTCACCGCGACGACCATGAAGACACCGGCCGCGAGCACCGCGACGGTGGCAAGGCTGCGTCCGCGCCGCCGTGCAGCATTGCGCCGCCCGAGGTCGGTCAGCGTTTCCATTCCGCTTGCCTGCAAGGAAACCGCACGCAAACGACCAATTGTCCACGCGAGTCCTGCAAGCAACAGAAGAGAGCCCGCGCCGAAGAAGATGCCGGGCGACACGCCCCGCGCGAAGAAGAGGAGCACTAACGCTCCGATCAGGCACGCAATCGCAATGCCGTTTGCCCAGTGGCGTCCCTTTGCAAAAGGCCCTGCCGACTGCACACTCTCACCCACACTCGCCGTGAGCAGTTCCCTGGCGGAATGCCGCATCTGTTTCCGGCTCGCGAGCCACATGGCCAGAAGTGCGATCAGGACACTCGCAATGATGCCGACCAGGATCGATGTCACGCTAGGCGCAAACGCAAACTCCACCGCGCCTACCGCTCCATTCCACACATTTGCAAGCGCCCACAGCACTCCCTGGGTATAGAGGAGGCCAGCGATTGCACCCAGCACGCTGCCGATCAGCGCAAGGATCGCCCCTTCCGTCAGCAGAAGCCGGCGGACTGCGGGCGCTTTCCATCCGAGCGCGAGCAGCAGGCCCGCTTCCTGATTCCGCTGCTCCAGCGAAAAGACAAAGAGCAGTCCGGTCAGAACGGCAGCCGCCGTGAGCAGGAAAAAGCTAAACGCAACAAACAGCTGTCCGAAATCGACCGGCGCATTCGTGGCGGCTTCTGCCTGACTCCGCAGCGCGACGAAACTCATTCCGAGCTGCTCCGGCTTCAGCCGGGTGCGGAGTTCCTGGGCGATCTGCTCCGCGTTGGTGCCCGCCGGATACCGGATCGAGGTCAGATTGCCCCAGCGATTTCCCCACATTTCCTCGCCGACCATGATGTTGAGAAAGGCCTTTGGGGTGCCGCGATACTTGTCCCAATACGCCTCGTCCTTGTCGCGGATCTTCGACATGTCCATCGCGAAGCCGGGCTCCCAGTCACGGCAATTATCCTTGTCGGCGAGCCCCGGAAATTCCGGCATCCAGGAATCATTCAGGTGTGGCTCATTCTGCGGAATCACCTGCAGCACCGTGAACTCCCGCGACTTCTCCACCAGCTGGCGGCGCTCACCCATTACGAAATATTTCAGCGTCACCTTTGCTCCTTCCGCAATCCCCAGATCCTCAGCCAGCCACTGCGTGATTGCGATTTCGTCATCCGCGAGTTCAGCAGCGAGGAAGCCGGAGGACGGTGCATCCATCGCGGTTACCATCGAGTAAGGCGTGGCGCGATCTCCCGAGCGGAGTTCGTTGACCAGATATGTCAGGGAATCCAGCCCGCGCGGAGCGCCTTGCACAATGGCGGGATCGAGAAAGACCCGGCTCGTGCGAAGCTCCAGTTCCCCCGTCGGCACCTTCCGAAGTTCCAGGCTGGCGTCGGCCAGATTCCATTTCTGCTCCACCGCAGAGCGGAGCTGGTCCGCTGTTTTGTCACCGGAGAGCAGCAGATTCGCCCGTCCTTTAAAATCAATCCGCTCCTGCAGCAGGGGCATTGGTACAAAGACCGTGAAAGGCGGCACCTGGCTGGCATGCAGGGAAAAGCGGCCGAACTGCTCGTCGCCGACGACCGCGCCGATGGTCGCGCGGATTGCTACCAACTCGTTTTCATCGCCGGAAAGGGGAGCGTCGCGGGAGAAGGCGCTCGGCTTTTCCGTACGGATTACCAGCGTGTCACCTTTAGTCACCTCCAGCTGACGGGCGAGCCGTTCATTAATGGCGACCTCGTTCTTCCCGAGCGAAACGGCGGCTCCGCCGTCAGGTGAGAGCTTCCAGAACCGCTCATCCACACCCGTCACCTGCGCTTGGTTCACCCGTGCTTTGCCATCGGATCGCGCCGCACTCCCTCGCATTAGAAGGACGGGAGCCGTGTTGCCACCCACCTCCTTGGCCAAATCTTCGCGGAAGAACTGTTCACCACCCAGAAGCGCGCCATTCACTTTGCCTACCCGGGCAAAGGCCTGACGTCGCAGTGTTTCCTTCACCGAATCGCCGACCAGCAACGCGCCCGTGAGCACCATGGCCCCCAGCGCCGCGCCGAGGATAACACCCAAATGCGTGCGCCAATAGTGACGCAGACTGCGGGAAAGAATGGTCCAGGAGGTCATGATTGACGGGAGGGGAGATCCACGAGTTTGCCGTCGCGGAGTTCGAGAACGCGCTGCATCCGGCGGGCGACATCGAGCGCATGAGTGACCATCACCAGCGTCACACCCTGCGTCTGGTTCAGCTCCGCCAGCAGGTCCACCAGCTTTTCCGCCGAGACACGGTCGAGAGCGCCAGTCGGCTCATCCGCCAGAATCACACGCGGACGATTGATCAGCGCACGCGCCACCGCAACCCGCTGACGTTCACCGCCGGAGAGTTCACCCGGCCGATGCTGCAGGCGATGTTTCAAGCCCACAGCCTCCAGCAGTTGCTCCGCCCGTGAGCGGAGTTCGTCCGAGTTTCCGTTCTTCTGCGCCAGCGTGGGAACGAGCACATTCTCAAGCACTGTGCACTGCGGGAGGAGGTGATGCAGCTGAAAGATGAAGCCGACAGTCGTATTCCGGTAAGCCGCTGCATCCTCGTCGTTCAGCTTCTCCACCTCCTTGCCATCCACCTGCACCGTGCCCGAATCCGCCCGGTCAAGCGCCCCAATGATATGGAGGAGCGTGCTTTTCCCCGAACCGGAAGGCCCCACGATCGCCACCGTCTCCCGTTCCGCCATATTCAGATCCAGATCCCGGAGAACTGGCACGGCGTCACCGCCATCGGGAGCCCGGTAGGTTTTCGAGAGCTGTCGGACTTGGAGGAGCATAGGGAGGTAAAAACGAAGTTCGAATGTCGAATGGCGAAGGATGCCAAAATCAGAATGCCCAAGAGCGCAGAACGTTCAAACGTTGAGAATTCGGCGCCATGTGTAGAGGCGGCTCTCTGCCTCGTTTACCTCGGCAGAGAGCCGCCTCTACACACGGGTACGCTGATATTATGCATGGCTAACAATGTTAGGTGATCTACTTGCAAACTTGCGCGCTCTTGATCTGGCGTTCGCGAAAGAATGTGAGACAACGTGCCTGACGTATGCTCGTTTCCGCATTGACACATTCCTCATCCGCCCCTGCGGAACATCGATCATGCTCTTCCGAAGCCAGCTTCCGCGATGTGTTTTTCGCTGACCGGCCCTTCGCGGCTGACGTGCCGCTAGACGAGGATTTGTGAGGGTGCGTCCGCGTCGTCTGTTCATACTTGCCACGATGTCCGTACTCGTGACGGGCTGCTATCAAGTGATGTCAGACGCACGGCGGACCTTTACCTGGGACCTTGTTTCCAAGCGGACGGAGCAGGGGGCTCACGCGGATTTCAAGGCGAGCATGGAACTGTGGAACCGGTGGAAAGTTTTCTTCCGGGTAAACCGGATCAATGAATCCGAGGTCGATGTAAAACCGGTGAAAGCGAAACGGCCGGAGAGCCGAAGCAGGAGATTGCCGCCAAAGCGCAAAGTGGTGGCAAAGCGTGGGAGTTGAGAGCACCAAACGAGCGGGGCGCGTGAAGGCGGGAAGAAAGTGCTCAGTGCTCAGCTCGACTTTGGCCATTCTCACATCCGCCAATCTGCCCTT
>CBINJX010000497.1:0-4733 GCA_966251085.1 uncultured Verrucomicrobiales bacterium | reverse complement strand
GATCCTGGGGATGCTGGGGACGGGGAAGCCGGTCAGGAACTGACGGAGCATGGAGCACGTGCGAATGGCACGACGTGGTTCGACCGGACGAACTACTACGAGACGATGTATGCGAACGACGAAAACCTTCGCTGGGCGCTCGATCTCGAGGCGGATCGAATGATCAATTCCTTCATCTCGAAGGCAGATCTCGAGAAGGAGTTCACCGTTGTTCGCAATGAATTCGAACGCGGCGAAAACAGCCCGGGCTCAGTCCTCTACAAGCGGATGCTGCCAGCGCTTTTCCAGTGGCACAACTACGGACGTTCCACCATCGGCGAGCGCTCGGACATCGAGGGAGCGCCGATTGAGCGACTCCAGGCTTTCTACCGCCACTATTATCAGCCTGACAATGCGGTGCTCCTCGTCGCGGGGCGTTTCGATCAGCAAAAGGCGATCAACTGGATCCAGGAATACTTCGGGAAGATTCCGAAACCGAATCGCCAGATTACACAGACCTACACCCAGGAGCCGATTCAGGATGGTGAACGTGAAGTGACCCTCCGGCGCACTGGTGATGTGCAGCTTTTCTCCAGCATGTACCGGACTGCGCCTGGCGCTCATCCGGATAATGCTGCGATGTCGGTATTGACCACGCTCCTGACCGACGAACCAACCGGACGTCTCTACAAGGCATTGGTCGAGACAAAGAAAGCAGCCAGCGTGTCCGGCGGTAGTTCCGGTTTTGCCGAGGCTGGCTATGTCAACTTCGTGGCGGAGGTCCGCATGGAGCAATCGCTCCAGGAAGCACGCAATGCGATGCTCGCTGTGCTGGATGATCTTCGCAAGAACCCGCCGACCGTGGAAGAGGTCGAGCGTGCGAAGGTGCGGCTACTCAAGAATTACGAATTGCTCTTGAAACGCTCCGACCGTCTCGGCCTCACGCTAAGCGAATTTATCGGCATGGGCGACTGGCGTCTCGCTTTCCTGCAGAGGGATTACCTTGAGAAGGTAACACCGGAAGATGTGGAGCGCGTTGCCAACACCTACTTGAAGACTGCGAACCGTGTGGTGGGTTCGTTTGTACCGGACACCAAGCCGGATCGTGCGGAGATCCCCGAGATTCCTGACATCACTGCGGTGCTCAAGGATTACAAAGGCAAACCGCCGATCTCGGAGGGTGAGGACTTCGAAGCTTCCCCGGAGAATATCGAGAAGCGGACCACTCGCGGCACGTTCCCGAACGGGATGAAGTTTGCCCTGCTTCCGAAGGAAACACGCGGCGACGTCGTCACTGCTTCGCTGACGCTGCGCTTTGGGAACCTTGAAAACCTGAAGGGCAAAAACACGATCGGAGCGATCACGGCGAGCATGCTCCAGCGTGGCACCGAGACAAAGACGCGTCAGCAGATCAAGGATCAGCTCGATCGACTAAAGGCCCGTCTCTCCATTGGCGGCGGATCCTCGGAGGTGAGCGCGTTCATCGAAACCGAACGCAAGAATCTCGCTGAGGTGATCAAGCTCGCGGGTGAGATTCTCCGCGAGCCAGCTTTCCCTGCCGACGAGTTCGAGAATCTCCGCCAGGAATACCTCGCCAACATCGAACAGCAGAAATCCGATCCGGGCGCGCTCGGCAGCAATCTTTTCGCCCGGATCTCGCGTCCTGCGTACAGCAAGGATGATCCACGTTACACCATGACATTCGACGAAGAGGCTGCGGCAGTGAAGAATGTGAAATTGGATGACCTCAAGGCATTCCACCGGGGCTTCTACGGCGCGAGCAATGCGACTGTCGCCGTGGCCGGTGACTTTGACCGTGCTGAAATCGAGGGCGCCCTGGCCGCGACCTTCGGCGATTGGACGAGCCCGGTCAGATACGAGCGGATCGCAAATCCGTATGAGCCAGTCCCCGCCCGTGTTGAGACCATCAACACACCCGACAAGGCGAATGCCGTCTTCTTCGCGGGATATGGGTTCTCCATGCGCGACGATGATCCGGATTATCCGGCAGTCGCGATCGGCGGTCACATCCTCGGCGGTGGCTTCCTCAACTCCCGCCTCGCCACGCGTATCCGCCAGAAGGAAGGCCTGAGCTATTCCGTTCGCGGCGGCTTCTCTGTCAGTTCGCTGGATAAATATGCCAGCCTCTCCGCATTCATGATCTACAACCCGGAAAACTACTCGAAACTCGAGAGTGCATTCCGCGAGGAGATCGAGAAGGCGGCGCGTGAAGGTTTCACTTCGGAAGAACTGGAGGCAGCGAAAACCGGCTGGCTCAAGTCACGCAAAGTCGGACGCTCCGGTGATTCCGAATTGGCGAACCTGCTGAACTGGTATCTCTACCTCGGCCGCGATCTCACATGGGATGCAAAGCAGGAGGCAGCCATCGAGGCGCTAACGCTGGAAAAGGTGAACGCCGCGATGAAGAAGTATCTCGATTACTCCAAGACCATTGCGGTGAAGGCGGGTGACTTCGCCAAGCTGGAAGAGGCAGCGAAGGCGGAGTAAGGCTCCTCAATCTAATGTACTCCCAGGCGGCACGATCCCGAAAGGGGCGTGCCGCCTTTTTTTATTTGTGTAGAGGCGACTCTCTGCCGCGTTCCACGAGGCAGGTGCCGCATCCACACAGAAGGCACCCTCCAGCAATGTATCGTCCTATCAGATGCAGGGCAGCAACACCTCCGCTGGCTCTTCGATCACAGGGGTGGTCGGACCGAGGAAAAATCACGCAAACGAAGAATACCACGCCAGCAGGCAGTAGTGGAGATACCCAAACGTTGTGCCGCCTCGGAAACGCTCTGGCGCTCAAGGTAGAAAAGCACCAGGCACTTGCGATGGAGAGCGGGTAGCGCGGCAAGACTTTCGCTCAACAACTCGGATTCACGGCGTTCAGGCTCTGCTCCGTGTGAGCCTGTGTCCGGCGGATCTTGTTCGATTGCCCAGCGCTCACGCTTGAGCAGTTCACGACGTTTCTCCAGGCCGAGGTTGATCGCCGAATTGCGAGCGATTGCGTGATCCAGGCGCCGAAAGCCTCCGCTGGCCCGAGAAAACTCAGCTTCTGATAACCTCTTATGAACGCCTCCTGTGTGGCTTCTTCCGCAAGATCACGGCTCCAAGGCGACACCAGGCCACCGCAAACACCTGATCGGCATAACGCTCCACCAATTCCCGGTACCTGTTTCGGTCACCATTCATGACCGCCGCCACAGCGGAAGCATCAGAAAGAGACGAATCGGACACAAAAGCGGTATTCATCATCCTCCGAGACAACCCAAGGAGGAGAAGGTTACCGGCTTCTAAGATGCAATGGGACGCAGGAGAAATCGGTCCGGGTGCGAGATCAATTGGACCGGAGGTCTATATCCACAGTTCTCTGAACGTGAATAGTTGAGAGTATCAAGTTGAGAGCCGTGCACCGGTAGGGCTGAATGGGTAAAGCAGACGGAGTCGGAAGGAATGCTTCACTTGCGATGAGCCCTCCCGGTGGTAGGGCGGTCGCGCCGCCGGCCACCGGGAGGGCGCGTGGAGAGATACTGTACGTCCACCCTGGAAAAGGCACGCGCGGCGCGCGGACCCTACCGGGTTTGTTGACGCGCCATATCGATTCCTTTTTTACGTCCTTCACCCGCACGCGGGTTGGTTGCTTCTCTGAAAGTGAATAGTTGAGAGCCCCGCACCGGCAGATCTGAGCAGGTTCAAGTAGAGGAGTCTGAACTGATTACTGATTACTGACTCACTGATTAATTTCTTCACCCTTTCAAGCACCCGATTCGTTGGATGCTTTCAACGATGGCGGGAGCGATCGTCCACCCGATCGATAAACATGTAAAACACCGCGCATGTAAGGAAAAGCACACCGGACACAATCGCTGCCGGGAGCGCGGTATCGTGATGTCCGGCTAGAAACGATTCGAGCGTGGCAGTGAGTAGCCACATCTGCACGATCAGGAGCAGCACAATGAGTGAGAGTGCCCCATCGATCGCCGTGAGGCCGCGTCCCCGGCGCGGGTTGCGGTGAGCGGGAGGTGTATCAGCCATGTTCTCCGGTGCGTTGAATGACTACCCCCACCGCAAACAGTTCGTTGCCGCGTCGCTCGATCACAATGCGAGGCAGTGGCCGGGGTGGCGGTCCGCGAAGCACTTGCCCTGTCGTGACTGAGAAGAAGCCGTCATGGCATGGACACACCAGCTCGTGCCGTTCCCTCGAGTAAAAGACCGCACATGAAAGATGGGTGCACTTCTGGCTGTAAGCCACAAACTTATCCGCTGCTATTCGCACGAGCAGGCAGTTGTCGTGTTCTCCCGGGTAATTAAACACCTTCACCTCTCCGACGCCAATCTCGTCCACGGTCCCAATCCGCATCAGCGGATATGCCGGCTGCTTGAAGAGCTTGGCCTTGCCCAAAATCCAGAGGTTGCCCACGAACATGCCAAGGCTCGTGAGTACGAGGAATTTGCTGAACTGCCGCCGGTTCACATAACGATCCTCGGCGGTGTCGATCGAGAACTCGTCTTTCCAGAGCGGCTCAGGGCTGGGTCGGCGGAAGAGTTTCATTATGAAAAAGGCAGTTGAGGGTTGAGAGCATCCAAAGAGCGGGGTGCGTGAAAGGGAGAAGAAAGTAATCAGTGAGTCAGTAATCAGTAATCAGTTCAGACTCCTATACTTGAACCTGCTCAGATCTGCCGGTGCGGGGCTCTCAACTCGGTACTCTCAACTATTCAGTTTAAGAGAAGTTGAGAGCCGCGAAATAGCA